>NZ_CEXFHW010000096.1:0-14904 GCF_982640115.1 Quisquiliibacterium sp.
GCCGAGCGCCGCCGCCAGCGCCATGGCGGCGAACGCGACGCGGCTCATGCGGCACCCCGGTGCGCCGCGCCGGCGCTGCCGGCATGGCCCAGGGTGAACTGGATGACATCCGTGCTGCGGTGACGGAAGGCCGCCTCGCAGTACGCGAGGTAGAACTCCCAGGTGCGGATGAAGCGTTCGTCGAAGCCCTGCGCGCGCACCGCCACGAGCCGCGCCATGAAGGTCTCGCGCCACTGCGCAAGGGTGCGCGCGTAGTCCTGACCGAAGGCGAAGCGGTCGAGCACCTGCAGGCCGGCGCGTCGGGCCTGGGCCTCGAAGACCGGGGGCGAGGGCAGCATGCCGCCCGGGAACACGAACTGCTGGATGAAGTCGGTGCCGCGGCGATAGCGATCGAACAGCCGGTCGTCGATGACGATGGTCTGCACCACGGCGCGCCCGCCGGGCGCGAGACAGCGCGCCAGGGTCTCGAAGTAGCGCGGCCAGTAGCGCTCGCCTACCGCCTCGAACATCTCGATCGACACGATGCCGTCATGGCGCTGACGCTCGTCGCGATAGTCCTGGAGCACGCAGCCCGCCCGAGCGCCGAGGCCGGCATCGGTCAGCCGCTGGTTGGCGAAGGCGAGCTGCTCGTGCGACAGGGTCAGGCCCTTCACCCGCAGCCCGCCGCGGGCGGCCTGCTCGGCGAAGCCGCCCCAGCCGCAGCCGATCTCGAGCACGCTGGCGCCGGGCGGCAAGCCGAGCTGGTCGAGGATGCGGCGGTACTTGGCGGCCTGCGCCTGCGGCAGCGCCAGTTCGGTCTCACCGCCGAAGAGCGCGCTGGAGTAGGTCATGGTGTCGTCCAGCCACAACCGGTAGAAGGCGTTGCCGAGGTCGTAGTGGGCCTCGATGTTGCGTCGCGCGCCGCGCCGGCTGTTGTGCTTGATCAGGTGCCGGAGCCGGTCGACGAGCCGGGTGAGGCTGTTGCCGTAGATCGCGCCCTCGAGCGCCGTCCGGTTGGCCAGCATCAGGTCGAGCACATCGATCAGCCGTTCGCAGCGCCAGTCGCCGGCGATCCAGCTTTCGGCGAAGCCGACATCGCCGCGCGCCAGTGCCGCGGTGAGCGGCTTCCAGTTGAGCAGTTGCAGGGGCACGGCGGATTCGCCGCTGCCGAAGGACAGGGTCTCTCCCCCGGGCAGCGTCAGCAGCAGCCGCCCGTGGGTGAGCCGGCCGAGCATGCGCAGAAGGGGGCGCGCGGCGCGAGGCACCGAGTCGGGCAGGCGGGTCTGTGGCGCAGCGCCCGCGGGGTGCTGCGTGCCGTTGGCAGAAGTGGTGGCTCCGGTCATGGCGATCCGCGGGTCACGAAGTGCGCTGGTGGCGCGGGCTTGGTTCGGAAGGGCACGCGACGCGCCAGCAGCAGCACCGCCTGCCAGTGGATCCTGGCGATCACGCCCAGCGTGAACAGGGGGTAGGCGGTCAGGGCGCGCAGGCTGCCGCGCAGCCCGAGTGGCTGGAGTTCGCCCGAGAGGCTGGTCAGCAGCAGCGGGCCCTCGGCATCATGGTGCTCCACGCGGGCCACGCTGCGGCGGCCGGCGGTCATGAACCGGAAGCGGTAGGAGCCTGCCACATCGCAGAAGGGCGAGACATGAAAGACCTTCTGCGCCTGCAGCGTGCGGCCCGCACCCAGCGGCGCGCCCGGCGTCCCCGTGAGCAGATAGCAGTGACGCTCGCCGAAGGTGTTGTTCACCTCGGCCACGATCGCCACCAGAGCGCCGTCGGCCCGGTGACAGAACCAGAAGCTCACTGGCTTGAAGGCATAGCCGAGCACGCGTGGAAAGGCGTCGAGCCAGACCGACCCGTCGGCGACGATGTCTGCCTGCGCCAGCAGCGCGTGCAGCCACGGCATGACGGCCGTCTGGCCGCCGCCATGATCGGACTCGTGCAGGCTCAGCAGGGCCCGCCGATTCACGCCGAACAGCCAGTTTCCGCGCGGTTGCCCGTCAAGCCGGTGTGCTGGCGCACGGACATGGAAGGCGGGGTAGCGGAAGGCGTGCGCGGCAGGCCGCAGCCGGCGGTGGATGACCTCGCCGAAGGCGAAGCGCCAGCCGTCCTGCGCCAGCGCGTCGAGGGCGCGCCGGGCTCTCGTCAGGATCATGCCGCCGTCCGGGCGATCCGCGGCAGCTGCAGCAGCCTGTCGGCCACCGCCAGGCCCGAGCGCAGGCCGTCCTCGTGGAAGCCGTACCCGGTCCAGGCGCCGGCAAACCAGGTGCTGCGCGCGCCCTGCAGGCCGGGCAGGCGGGCCTGCGCTGCCACCGCCGCCTGATCGAAGATCGGGTGTTCGTACTCGATGCGGGCGATCACGCTGTCGGCGGCGGGCTCGGTCAGGGGGTTCAGGCTGAGCAGCACCGGCCGCTTGAACGGCAGCGGTTGCAGCCGGTTCAGCCAGTAGGTCACCGAGACCTGCGGTGACTGCGTGTTGCCGTCGCTCAGGTAGTTCCAGGCGGCCCAGGCGCGACGCCGGCGCGGCATCAGGGTGAGGTCGGTGTGCACCCAGGCCTGGTTGGGCTGGTAGGGGATCGCGCCGAGGATCTCCCGTTCGTCAGGGTGCAGATCGGCCAGCAGGGCCATCGCCTGGTCGCTGTGGCAGGCAAGCACCACCTGGTCGAAGGGCTCGGTGCCACGCGCGGTGCTGACGGCCACGCCGGCGCTCCCCTCACGGCCCAGCCGGCGTACCGCGGTGACCGGCTCGCCGATCCGCACATCGGTCAGGCGTTCCCGGATGCGACGCACATACTCCCGCGAACCGCCGCGCACGGTATGCCACTGCGGTCGGTCGGTGATCTGCAGCAACCCGTGGTTGTGGAAGAAGCGCGCGAAGCTGCCCATCGGGAACCCCGCCATGGTGCTCATCGGGCAGGACCAGATCGCCGCCGCCATCGGCAGCAGGTAGCCGTCCCGGAAGGCATGGCTGTAGCCGTTGCGCTCGAGAAAGTCGCCCAGCGGCATGGCCAGGGCTGGCGGCTGTTCGCCCCGATCGGCAAGCGCGGCGAGCCGTGTGGCTTCACGGTTGAACCGACCGATGTCGCGCAGCATCCGCCAGAAGTCGACGCGCAGCGCGTTGGTCGGCTGCGCGAAGACCGAGGCCAGGCTGGAGCCGCACCACTCGAAGTCCTGCGGCCGCACCGAGACCGAGAACGACATGTCGGAGGCGGCGGTGGGCACCTCGAGCTCTTCGAACAGCCGGACCAGATGCGGGTAGGTTCGGTGGTTGTAGACCAGGAACCCGGTGTCCACCGGCGCGGTGATGCCGTCGAGGCTCACCTCCACGGTGTTCGCGTGACCGCCGAGCCGGGGCTGAGACTCGAACAGGCTCACCGAATGGAAAGGGGTCAGGCGCAGCGCTGCCGACAGTCCCGAGATACCCGATCCGATCACTGCAATCCGCATGGCTGGCTTTCTGTCCGGTAGTCGGGTCTGTTGAGTGCTGAGCTGAACGGGGCGCCCGGCTGGCGGTGCAGGCGGGTGCGGAAGGGTCTGACGCAGGGACGATACCGCGGACTATACCGATCGTGACTTGCCGGTCAGATATTGACCCTACGGTGTTGTTCGGCAGGCCGGGTGTTTTCGGGCCGTTCCGCAGGCATTGCCCGATTTCCGATAGGGGCGAGATGTCTTAGTCATCCTGGCCGTTTCAGCCTATAATCAAAGCCGGCAGGGCGATAGTCAAGTATTTGTCCAGGACAAATCGCCTCGGGCAGTTCCCCGTCGCCGGGTTCCCTTTTCATCGGACAGCCATGAATGACCGCTCGGCCCAGACGCCGATCACCCTGAGCATCGCGGCGGTCGAGCGCGATACGGGCTTGTCCAAGGATACCTTGCGGGTATGGGAGCGCCGATACGGCTTCCCCGCCCCGGGCAGGGATGCCTTCGGCGAGCGTGCCTACCCGCTCGATCAGGTCGAGCGTCTGCGCCTGCTGCGCAGGCTCATGGACGCCGGCCATCGGCCGGGCAAGATCATCGGGCTGACCGCCGATCAGCTTCAGCTTCTGGTGGGCGAGAGCAGCGGGCCGCCGCAGCAGATGGCCGAAGCCGTCTCGGCCCACGACGACCTGCTGCGCTTCATCGACCTCATCCGCTCGCACCGCGTCGAGGACCTGCGTGGCAACCTGTCTCAGGCGGCGCTGCGCATCGGGCTCGAGCGCTTCGTGATGTCGGTGTGCGCGCCGCTCAACGTGCTGGTGGGTGAAGCCTGGGCTCGGGGTCAGATCGAGATCTTCGAGGAGCATCTCTACACCGAGTCGATGCAGGTCGTGCTGCGCAACGCGATCAGCACCATTCCGGTCTCGGGTGCCTCGCCGCGCGTGCTGCTCACCACCTTCCCCAACGAGGCCCACGGGCTCGGCCTGCTCATGGTCGAGGCGCTCATGGCGCTCGACGGCTGCCATTGCACCTCGCTGGGCACCCAGACGCCCATTCTCGACATCGTGCGTGCCGCGTCCTCGGGCGAGTTCGATGTGGTCGCCATTTCCTTCTCCGCCAGTCAGAACCCCAACCAGGTGCTCGACGGACTGGCCGAACTGCGTGAGCATCTGCCGCCCACGGTCGATCTCTGGGCGGGCGGGCAATGCCCGGTGCTGCAGCGGCGGCCGCCTGCCGGCATTCCGGTGCTGGTGTCGCTCGCAGACATTGCGCCGGCGCTGCGCCGCTGGCGCGCGACTCACGCCCGCCGACCGGCGCGCTGATCGGCGGCCCGCCACGTGCGGGCTCAGGCCACAAAAAGGGTGAGTACGCCGGTGTGGCCGTAGATGCGGTCGTGCGCGATCTCGCCGTTGCCGTACATGCCGATCAGAGGCACCTCGCCAAGGTGATGCCGGATGAGTTCCATCTCGGCGCCCTGCGCGCCGAACAGATGACCGCCGCGGGCCACGCAGGAGTGATAGAGCGCGCCCCGGATCTCCAGCCCCTCGTCATCGACCTCGTCGCGCAGTTCGGCAATGATCCTCACCAGATCGCGGCGCGCGGCATCGCGGTCTCGGGTGCAGAACACCACCCGGTCGCCCGACTGCAGGGTGTCGCCCACCGCCACCACCCGGTTGTCCGGATCGATGCCCACCACGCTGCGCACCAGATAGTCGCCAAAGCCCGGGCTGCGGCTGCCCTCGCCGGAGGCCAGCCCCACGAACAGGCCCTGCCGCAGGCGTTGCACCGGCAGCGCCTGCAGGATGGCCGGGCCGCTGCGCTCGGCGTGCGGCGGCAGCCTGACCCCGAGATCCTCGAGCAGCACATCGAGCGCGGGCCGGCCGTCGATCTGCTGCAGGAACTGCCCCGTGCACTCGGAGATCCGGTGCTCGCCGGCCAGCGGCGCGCAGCCCTGGGTGACCCGGGTGAGCAGCCGTATCGAGGCGTCGAAGGCCACGCCGCTCAGGCCGCCGCGCACCGGTTCGTCGGCGAGCTGGGTGTCGCCGTCGTCGGCGCCGCTGGTCAGGGCGCCAAACAGGAAGCCGGTGTCGGTGCGGTCGGCGAGCTCGGCCACCAGGTCGGCGATGTCGGGCAGCCGCGGGTCGGCGTGCACCAGCGCCACATGCGCAGGTGCGCCGGCGCCGGCCGTGCGCAGCCGACCCGAGAACACCCGGAAGCTCTCTGCCGGCAGGCTGGCGATCATGATCGCCAGGGCCGGCTCGCCGGCGTATTCCGCGCTTCCGGCGCAGATCGAGGCGGCCACCGCGCCGCTCCAGTGGTGCACACCGGTGCGGGCGCGCAGCGCGGCGAGCAGTTCGCCCAGATGCGGCGCGAGCGCGTCGGTGACATAGAGCAGGCCCAGCCCGCTCGCGAAGCCGCCACCGATCGGCCCTTCCCGCCCCATCACCTGGGTCAGGGCGATCTCCATCGCCATCGACCACTGCGGGTGGGTGGCGTGGCCATGGCGAAACGCGGTCATCCGCCGGCCCGGCTTCGGGTTCGCGGCCGCGGTGGTGCTGCGGGTTCAGCGGATGCAGCGGGTTTGGCGCCGCGCCGTGCGGCGGCGGCGCCGGATTTCGGCGACCCGGCCGTGGCGCGGCTGCGGCTGCCGGCCCCCGTTTTCCGGGCGGAGGTCTTGCCGGTCGGCGCCTTGCCGCCTGCCGTCTCGCCCGCCGCCTGGTTTGCCGCGAGCCCGGCGGCAGCGGCACTCGCGGTACCCGCCATGGCCGCCTGTGCCACCTGGGCGAACTGGCCCTGCAGCAGGTTCCACCAGGTGGCGGGATTGACCGCGGCGGCGGCGGCGCGGGAGAGGTCCTGGCCGAGCGAGGGCGTCGCGCCGTCGCCGGCGCCGGGATCGGTGGCGGCATCGGGCCCGGCGCCGGTTTGCGGCTGTGCAGGTGTCTCCCCGGAAGATTCGTCCGGGTTGGGACCACCCGCAGCCCGCGCCGCGGCCTGCGTGGCTGCCTGCGCAGCCGCCTGGGCGGCGGCGGTGAAGGCGCCGACCGCATCGCCGCGGGCCGAAACCGCCTGACCGAAGGCCTTGATCGCTGCGAGCGTGCCGCGCTGGACCTCCATGCCCTGGATGGTCCCCCGCAACAGGCTGAGGTTCATGTTCAGCCACTGCTCGACCGTCTTGAGGTCGGCGATGCGCTTGTCGAGCTCGCCGATGTCCATGGTGGGCGAGAGGCTGGCCGGCAGGCTGAAGCCCGACCAGGCCTTCTTCACCATGTCCACCGACTCGAGCATGCTGCTCAGCGAGCCGAAGCCCAGTGGGCCGGTGCCGAATTCATTTGCCATGCGTGCATCCCCCCGGCCAGCGCCGGCCGTGTTCGGCCCACGATAGCAGAGCGCCTGCGGGCCTGCCAGCAGCCAGCGCTTCATGTCATGCTGTGCGCCCGTTCCCGCCGCCCCGGAGCACAGGCCGTGTCCGACATCCCCACCCTGCGCCGCATACTGGCCGAGAACCGCCTGATCGCGGTGGTCGGCCTGTCGGCCGACTGGTACCGCCCCAGCTTCTTCGCCGCCAAGTACCTCCAGGAGCACGGCTACCGCATCGTGCCGGTCAATCCGCGCTACACCGAAATCCTGGGCGAGACCTGCTACCCCTCGCTCACGGCCATTCCCTTCAAGGTCGACATGGTCGACGTGTTCCGGCGCAGCGCCGATGTCCTGCCGATCGCCCGCGAGGCGGTCGCCATCGGGGCGCGCTGCCTGTGGCAGCAGCTTGGCGTCATCAATGAAGAGGCCGACGCGCTCGCGCGCAGCCAGGGTCTGGACAGCGTCACCGACCGCTGCGTCAAGATCGAGCACGCCCGGCTCTTCGGCGGCCTGAACTGGGTGGGCGTGAACACCCGGGTGGTGTCGGCCCGGCGGCCGCGCCAGCTTCCCTACTGATCCTGCGCGGACCCGACCATGGCAGATCGTGAATTCGGCATCGAGACCCTGTGCCTGCATGCAGGCCAGATCCCCGACCCCACCACCGGCGCCCGCGCGGTGCCCATCCACCAGACCACCTCGTATGTGTTCGACTCGGCCGAGCACGCGGCCAGCCTGTTCAACCTGCAGACTTTCGGCAATGTGTACTCCCGCCTGTCGAACCCCACCGTGGCGGTCTTCGAGGAGCGGGTGGCCGCGCTCGAGGGCGGCCGCGCCGGCCTGGCGGCGGCCAGCGGCATGGCCGCCGAGATGGTGGCCATGCTCACGCTGTGCGGCAACGGCGACCACATCGTCGCCGCCAGCACGCTCTATGGCGGCACCTACTCGCAGTTCGCGGTCACCTTCGAGCGCTTCGGCATCAGCTGCAGCTTCGTCGAACCCGATGACCCCGAGAACTTCCGCCGTGCCATGCAGCCCAACACCCGCGCGGTGTTCGCCGAGACCATCGCCAACCCGCGCCTGAATGTGCTCGACATCGCCGCGGTGGGCCGGGTGGCCCGTGACCACGGCGTGCCGCTGGTGGTCGACAACACCCTGGCCTCGCCCTACCTGTGCCGCCCGATCGAGCATGGCGCCGACATCGTCGTGCACTCGGCCACCAAGTACCTCGGCGGCCATGGCACCACGCTGGGCGGCGTGGTGATCGAGTCCGGCCGCTTCCCCTGGGACAACGGACGCTTCCCCGGCATGGTCGAGCCCTCGCGCGGCTATCACGGCGTGCGCTTCTACGAGACCTTCGGCGACTTCGGCTTCACCATGAAGGCGCGCATGGAGACCATGCGCACCCTTGGGCCCACGCTGGCGCCGATGTCTGCCTGGATGCTGCTGCAGGGCATCGAGAGCCTGCCGGTGCGCATGGACCGCCACTGCGCCAACGCGCTGCGGGTCGCGCAGTTCCTGCAGGAGCACCCGGCGGTCGCCTGGGTGAACTATCCCGGGCTGCCCGACAGCCCCTATCACGCGCTGGCTGCGCGCTACATGCCGCGGGGTGCGGGCGGCATCCTGTCCTTTGGCATCCTGCCGCGCCCCGGCATGCGCAAGGGTCCGGCATCTCCGGCCGACGCCGCCGACGCGCAGCGTGCCGGCGAACGCTTCATCGACGCCGCCACCTTCATGAGCCACCTTGCCAATGTGGGCGATGCCCGCACGCTGGTCATCCATCCCGGCTCCACCACCCATCGCCAGCTCTCGGTCGACGAGCAGGCCCGCGCCGGGGTCACGCCCGACATGATCCGGCTCTCGGTGGGCCTGGAGTCGATCGACGACATCCTCTGGGACCTCGACCGCTCGCTCGCGGCCGCGCACGCCGGCTGAGCGGGCGCGGCCCGGCGTCAGTCCTGCAGCGAGCGCGGCCCGGCGTCAGTCCTGCAGCGAGCGCCACATCTCGATGTCGCGCTCGGCGGTCCAGATGCGCGGGTGGGCGATGCCGCTGGCCTCGTCGTAGGCCCGCGACACATCGAAGGGCAGGCAGTGCTCGTAGATGAACACCTGGCCGAACACCGGGTCCATCACCTTGCGGGTGTCGGCGAAGACCTGCTTCAGGCTGCGCCCTGCCGCCACGCCAGCCTGCGCGGTCTGGTAGAGATCGGTCACCCAGCGCCGGGTGTAGTCGATCGCCTTGTCGCAGTCGGCGGGCGTGGTCATGGCCGGGCCTCGCCCGGGCACCAGCTTCTCGGCGCCGAGCGCGCGCAGTTTCTCCAGCGTGGACGGCCATTCCTGCAGGTGCGCGTCGCCGGTGTAGACCCCGGCCATGTACTCCACCAGATCACCCGAGAAGCACACCTTCTGCGACGGGATCCAGGCGATGGTGTCGCCGCGGGTGTGGCCCGCGCCCAGGTGCATCAGCTTCACCTCGAGGCCGCCGAGATGCAGGGTCAGCTCGCGCTCGAAGACCATGGTCGGCCAGGTCAGGCCCGGCACCGATTCCACGCCCGCGAACAGCCGCGGAAAGCGCTCGATCTCCGACTTCATGTCGGCCTCGCCGCGCTCGACGATCAGATCCCAGGTGCCGCGCGAGGCGATGATCTCGGTGGCGCCCTCGGCGAAGTAGGCCGAGGCGCCCAGCACCCGCACCGCATGGTAGTGGCTGAGCACCACATAGCGGATCGGCTTGTCGGTGACGCTGCGGATGTGGCGGATCAGCTCCTGCGCCATCAGCGGAGTGGCGGTGGTGTCGATCACCATGCAGGCGTTGTCGCCGATGATCACCCCGGAGTTCGGGTCACCCTCGGCGGTGTAGGCCCAGGCATTGGGCGAGAGCTGGATGAACTCGGTCTTCTTGGCGGCGAGGTCGGCCTTCGAGGCGAACTGCTTGCTCATCGGATGTCTCCAGGGTCGGGTGGAACGGGGCGGGCGGCGGGCCGGCCTGCCGGCCTCAGGCGATCAGGGCGGGGCGCCCGCCAGACCGTGCAGGCTCAGTGAGAGCGCCAGCTCGCCGAACTCCTCGTGGCTCATCGGCCCGTCGGGGCGCAGCCACGCGAAGCTGAAGTTCAGCATGCCCAGCAGCGCCATGGTCACCGGTTTCAGGCGCGCGGGCGGGATGCGGTCCGGAAATGCCTCGTTCAGGACCGCTGCGATCGCGTCGACCACCGCCCGCTGCTGGGCGACGATGATCCCGCGTTCCTCGGCCGGCAGGAACTTCACGTCGTTGATCAGCGCGGCATGAAAGACCCGGGCGCGGCGATAGGCCGGCATCAGCGCGCGCACCACCGAGGCCCAGCGGGCCGGTCCGGGCGGTGCGCGGTCGGCCGCGTCGCGCACCAGCGCGAGCAGCTCGGCGGTGTGACGCCGCAGCGCCTCGAACAGCAGCGCCTCCTTGCTGTCGAAGTAGTGGTAGAGCGTGGCCTTGGACACGCCGCAGGAGCGGGCCAGCTGCGACATCGATGCGCTCGGATAGCCGATCTCCGAGAACGCATGCACCGCCGCACCCAGGATCGCCTCGCGCTGGGCGTCGTAGCCGGCTGATCGGGGTCGCGCCATGGCTGGCTGACCGCGCGCTCAGCGCTCGTCGAAGCTGATCACCACGCGCTCGCTCACCGGTACCGACTGGCAGGTCAGCACGAAGCCGCGGGCAATCTCGTCGGCCTCGAGCGTGAAGTTGCGCAGCATGCGCACCTCGCCCTCGAGCACACGGGCCCGGCAGGTGCAGCACACGCCGCCCTTGCAGGCGAAGGGCAGGTTGGCGCCCGCGGCCAGACCGGCATCCAGGATGCTGCGGCCCTGGAAGGGCATGCTCAGCCGGCGCTCCTTGCCGTCGATCACCACCCGCACATCGGCCCGGGGGCCGTCATCGGCGGTCACCTCGGCGGCGGCTGCCGCGGCCGGGGCGGGGGCGGGCAATCCGAAGCGCTCGATCAGGATTCGCGCCGGCGCCACGCCGGCGGCGAGCAGTGCGCGCTCCACGCCGTCCATCATCGGCTGTGGCCCGCACACGAAGGCGGCATCGATGCCGGCGGCCGGCAGCAGCGCTGTCAGCAGCCGGGTGCAGCGCGCCTCGTCGAGCACGCCGCTGAAGAGCTCGATCTCCTGGCTCTCCTCGGAGAGCACGTGGATCAGCCGCAGGCGGGTCATGTGGCGGTTCTTCAGCGCCTCCAGCGCCTCCACGAACATGATCGAGGCGCTGCTGCGGTTGGCGTAGACCAGGGTGAATCGGCTCTCGGGCTCGCGCTCCAGGATGGTGCTGATCAGCGAAAGCATCGGCGTGATGCCCGAGCCCCCGGCAAAGCCGGCGTAGTGCCTGCCGTGCGCGGGGTCGAGCGGCAGGTGGAAGCGGCCGTCGGGCGTCATCACATCGATCTGACGACCGGCCTGCAGGTGGTCGTTGGCCCAGTTCGAGAAGCGGCCGCCGGCCACCCGCTTGATCGCCACCCGCAGCGGCGCGCCGGCCTCGTACTGTGGCACCCCCTCGCAGATCGAGTAGGCGCGCCGCAGCTCCTCGCCGTCGAGGGTCTCGCGCAGGGTGATGAACTGGCCCTGCACGAAGCGGTATTCATCGCGCAGCGCCGGCGGCACTTCGAAGGCCACGCTGATCGCGTCGGCGGTCTCGGGGCGCACCTCGCGGATGCTCAGCCGGTGGAATCGGGGCGCAGGCATGGCTCAGTAGGGCTTGAAGTGGTCGAAGGGTTCGCCGCAGGCCAGGCACCGGTAGAGCGCCTTGCAGGGCGTCGAGCCGTGCTCGGCGAGCTTCTCCACCCGCGGCGACGAGCAGCACGGGCATTGCGGACCGGCGCTTGCCATCGCCTCGCGACGGACGAGCCGCAGCGGCGCGGTGCCGGGCTCGCGGCCGACGCCGTCCGGTCGGTGATCGGCCACCGGTCCGGGCGGCGCGATGCCGTAGGCGAGCAGCTGCCGCCGGCCGCGTTCGCTGATCAGGTCGGTGCTCCAGGGCGGGCTCAGACTGGTGCGCACCCGCGCATCGGGCCAGCCGGCGGCGGCCAGCGCCGCGCGCACATCGGCCTCGATCACGTCGACCGCCGGGCAGCCGGTGTAGGTGGGCGTGAGCACCACCTCCAGCCGACCCTCGCGCAGGCTCACCTCGCGCAGGATGCCGAGGTCCTCGATGGTCAGCACCGGGATCTCGGGGTCGGTGACCGCACCCGCAGCGGCGCGCGCCGCGGCGAGCCGGGGCTCGCCGGCGCCGGCCGGGCTCACCAGCGTGCGCCGGGATGGGCCCGGGCGAGGCTCTGCATCTCGGCGAGCAGGTAGCCGAGATGCTCGGAGTGACGGCCCTGGCGGCCGCTGGAGAGGAATCGGCTGTCGGGTGGGCGTCGCAGGGTGGCGCGGGCGAGCACCGCATCCACCTGAGCCTCCCAGGCGGGGCGCAGGGCCGAGGTGCTCGAACCGATGCCGTGGGCGATCACCGTCTGGTCGATAGCGTCTTCGGCCCAGAACTCGTGGGTGTAGGGCCACAGCCGGTCGAGCGCGGACTGCATGCGGGCACGCGACACCTCGGTGCCATCGCCCAGCCGGATCATCCAGCCGGTTGCATGACGCAGGTGGGCGCGGGCCTCCTTGACGGCGCGCGCCGCGATCGCGGCAAGCTGCGGGTCGCTCGACTGCGCGAGCGCCTCCCAGAGCGGCAGCTGCAGGCAGCCGGCGAGGAAGTTGCGCGCGATGGTCACCGCGTAGTCCTCGTGCGGGCCGCTGCCGTTGGGCAGCTCCATCAGGGTCCAGTTGCGGAAGTCCGGCTCGTCGCGCAGGAAGGCGAGCGCGTCCTCGTCGCGGCCCTGGCCTTCCAGCTCGCCGGCGTGGGCCAGCAGCAGCCGGGCCTGCCCGATCAGGTCGAGCGAGATGTTGGTGAGGGCGAGTTCTTCCTCGAGCACCGGGCCGTGCCCGCACCACTCGGCCAGCCGCTGGCCGAGCACCAGTGCGTTGTCGGCCAGTCGAAACAGGTACTGCAGGTGTGCATCGTGTGCGGCGGCGCTGCGCGCGGTGTCAGTCGGGGCGTCCATCGCGGGCTCAGAGATGGTCGACTTCCGGCGGCAGCCGGTAGAAGGTGGGGTGGCGGTAGATCTTGTCGGCCATCGGATCGAAGTCGGTCGACTGGTCTTCCGGGCGCGACGCGGTGATCGCAGCCGAAGGCACCACCCACAGGCTCACGCCCTCCTGGCGGCGGGTGTAGACATCGCGGGCCATCTGCAGGGCCATGGCGGCGTCGGGCGCGTGCAGGCTGCCGCAATGCCGGTGCTCCAGGCCCTGGCGGCTGCGCACGAAGACTTCCCAGAGCGGCCAGGTGGCGGTCGGTTCGGTCATGGGGGACTCCTCTCGGGCGGTCGGCTCAGGCCGCCTCGCGGCTGCCGGTGCCGGCGTGGCGGGCGGCGTGGGCGAGCGCGGCCTCGCGCACCCAGGCGCCGTTCTCATGGGCCTGCACCCGCGCCGCCAGCCGCTCGCGGTTGCAGGGACCGTCACCCTCGATCACGCGCCAGAACTCCGACCAGTCGATCGGACCGTGGTCGTGATGGCCGCGCGCCTCGTTCCAGCGCAGCTCGGGGTCCGGGATGCGCAGGCCAAGCAGCTCGGCCTGCGGCACGGTGGCGTCGATGAAGCGCTGCCGCAGCTCGTCGTTCGACAGCCGCTTGATGCCCCAGCGCATGGTCTGAGCCGAATGGATCGACTCGCTGTCGCTGGGCCCGAACATCATCACCACCGGCCACCACCAGCGATCGAGCGCGTCCTGGGCCATGGCCTTCTGGGCCGGGGTGCCGCGGCACAGCGCGAGCATGATGTCGAAGCCCTGCCGCTGGTGGAACGACTCCTCCTTGCAGATCCGGATCATCGCCCGGGCATAGGGGCCATAGGAGCAGCGGCACAGCGGCACCTGGTTCATGATCGCGGCGCCGTCCACCAGCCAGCCGATCGCGCCCATGTCGGCCCAGGTGAGCGTGGGGTAGTTGAAGATGCTCGAGTACTTGGCCTTGCCGGCATGCAGGGCATCGACCAGATCCTCGCGGCTCACGCCCAGCGTCTCGGCCGCGGCGTACAGGTACAGGCCATGGCCGCCCTCGTCCTGGATCTTGGCGAGCAGGATCGCCTTGCGGCGCAGGCTCGGCGCCCGTGTCACCCAGTTGCCTTCGGGCAGCATGCCGACCACCTCCGAGTGCGCATGCTGCGAGATCTGCCGCACCAGCGTCTTGCGGTAGCCCTCGGGCATCCAATCCTGGGGTTCGATGCGGCGATCGTCGGCGATCGCGGCCTCGAAGGCGCGCTCGCGCTCGCCGGGCGCTGGCGTGGCGGCAGTCGGCTCGGCGCCGGGCTTAAGGTCGATGGCCTGGGTGTACATGGCGCTTCTCCGGAGGGCGTGTCCGCCCGTGCGATGCCGCAGTCTATTATTCGACCGACCGGTCGGTCAATCATGGCTCCAGCGCCGATGGCACGGGGTGCGGCGCCCGGTGCAACGCCGCACCGATCCCCGCAGCCCGCTCCCGCCTCCGGGATGAGCGGCACCGTTGTCCGGCGAGTTGACATGGGCGCGTTAGCGCTCCATAATCAGCGGTTCCCTGGAGGGGTGCCCGAGTGGCTAAAGGGGGCAGACTGTAAATCTGTTGGCTTACGCCTACGTTGGTTCGAATCCAACCTCCTCCACCATAGTGCTGCCGGCGCAGGTCGGGCCGGCGCAGTGTGCAGGGAAGCGGGCAGGGAAGGCCGCGCGGGTGTAGCTCAATGGCAGAGCAGAAGCCTTCCAAGCTTACGACGAGGGTTCGATTCCCTTCACCCGCTCCAGTGCTTGCGGCTGGTGCGGCAGCAGATGGCAGTTTTGCCCATGTGGCTCAGTGGTAGAGCACTCCCTTGGTAAGGGAGAGGTCGCGCGTTCGATCCGCGCCATGGGCACCAGAATTCTTTCCTCTCGCTCTTCGACGAACTCGCTTTTCCAGATCAGGAGCCCGGCATGGCCAAAGGCAAATTCGAGCGCACCAAGCCGCACGTGAACGTGGGGACGATTGGGCATGTGGACCACGGCAAGACGACGCTGACGGCGGCGATCACGACGGTGCTGTCGACGAAGTTCGGTGGCGAGGCGAAGAAGTACGACGACAT
>NZ_CEXFHW010000097.1:0-14902 GCF_982640115.1 Quisquiliibacterium sp.
GATCCGACTCGCGCCGGCGCGCCTCACGCACTGCATGCGCTGGTGGGGCGCGGCGCGGCGCGCCCACGACATCGCGGTGGATTACGCCTGCCGGCGCAAGGCCTTCGGCAAGCCGCTGATCGACCATGAGGGCGTGGGCTTCATGCTCGCCGACAACGAGATCGACCTGCAGCAGTCGCTGCTCACCATCGACTGGTGCGCCTGGGTGCTCGACCAGGGCCAGCCCGGCACGCATGAATCGAGCATCGCCAAGGTGGCGGTCTCGGAGGCGCTTTACCGGGTGGCCGACCGCTGCGTGCAGGTGCTGGGCGGGCTCGGTGTCACCGAGGACACGCCGGTGCAGCAGATCTTCCGTGACATCCGGGCCTTCCGGATCTACGACGGTCCGTCCGAGGTGCACCGCTGGTCGATCGCCAAGCGCCTGAAGAAGGGCTGGCAGCCCGGCTGAGGCACCGCGCTACCAGCGGGTGCCCACGGTGAGCAGCAGCCGGGTGCCCCAGGTCTCGGCCGACTGCTCGTAGCGGCTGCCGGCGGCGGCGGCGTCCACGCGCTCGCGGCGGATGCGGGTGTTGCCCAGATTGAAGACATCGAGCCGCCAGAAGCCCAGGCCGCTGATGAGTTGCCCGGCGTGGGCATCGACGCCGAGCCGGGCCCGCTCGCGGCCGCTCATGGCCGCGCTGCTGCCCAGGTCGGAGGCCCCCTTCAGGGAAAGCGACACGCCGCCGAAGGCGCCGCCCGTGCGGGGCATGGGCCGGGCCACCGAGAAGTTGGCCAGGTAGTGGGCCTGCCCCGGGATACGGCCCTGCCAGCCGGTGCCGTCATCGACCCGCGACTGCAGCAGGCTGGCATTGGCGCTGAGGTTCCAGCCGCGCGCGCCGATCGCGCCGAGGTGCTGGCGCAGATCAGCCTCGATGCCCCAGACCAGCGCGCTCCCGAGGTTCTCGGGCCGCTGCTGCCAGCGCCCTGACACCTCGGTCGTGCGGCGTACGATCAGGTCATCGATGCTGCGCACGAAGAGGTTCACACCCGCCTGTCCGCCACCCTCGAGACGGCGCTCCACGCCGGTGTCGAGGCTGAAGGTGGTTTCAGGGCGCAGGGCCGGGTTGCCGATGAGGTCGGGCCGGGTGGGCGAGTTGCTGCCCCAGCCCGGGATGACCCGGTCGATGGTGTCGGTGAGCGCGGGCAGTTTGCGGATGCGGGCGAGGTTGGCGCGCGCCTGCCAGCCCTGGGCGAGCGGCTGGCGCCAGTGCAGCGAGGGCTGCCACTGCTCGGGCGAATCCTGCTGCCGGATGCCATCGACCTCGGTGCCACGGCTGAGCGCCTCGGCGCGCAGGCCGGCGGTGAGCGTGCCCCGCCCCGGCAGCGCCCACTCGTTCTGGCCCCAGAGCACCCGACGGTTGAACCACGAGGCGAGCTGACGGTCGGTGGGCGTCGCCGCGCCCGTGGCCAGGTGGCTGTCGATGCTCAGGCGCCGCTGCTCGAATTCCAGGCCGGCCATCCAGACCTGCTCGCCGCCGGTGCCGGTGAGCTTGATGGCGGCCTGGGCGGCATGCTCGCTGCGGCGATCACCGAACTCGGAGGCCAGCGTGCTGCGGTTGCCTGCCCCGCTGGTGGTCTGGGTGTCGAGCCACTCCAGGCGCTCGCGGGCGATGCGTTCGCCGGAACGCTCCACCGAGGCACGGGTCTCGAGGCGCGCCGCCGACAGCCGCCGGGTCCAGTCGGCGCGCAGCTGCATCAGCTGGCGGTGGATGTCGCCAGCCTCACGGGAGCCGCCAGCCACCGGTGATCCGTCGGCACGCGTGCCACCGAGGCTGCCTTCGGAGCGGCTGTCGGTCTCGGCGGCGAGCAGCGTGGCGCGCAGCACCACGCTGTCGGTGGCCGAGAGCCGGCCGTTCAGGCGCGGCAGCACGGTGAGCTCGCGGGTGCGGCCACGCAGGTGATCGTCGCCGCCGGTGCGGGTGCCATCGGCGCCAACCACCTCACGATGCAGGTCGCTGCCCCAGAGGCGCTCGCCGGCCGACACCGAGACCAGATAGGTCCAGCGGCTGTCGCCCGGCAGCCCGGCATTGCGGCTGTAGAACAGCCGCGGCGCCTGCTCGCCGAAGGCCTGCTGGCCGCTCAGCCGCAGGCTGGTCTCGGGCCGCGGCGCGGATTCGCGCAGCACGATGTTGAGGGTGCCGCCGGTGGCACCGCTGTATTCGGCCGAGGGCGCGCGCAGCACCTCGATGCGCTCGATCATGTCGGCGGGCAGCTGATCGAAGGGCAGCTGCGCACTCGCCCGGCCGCCGCTCACGCGCTGGCCATCGACCAGGATCTGGGTGGCGCCGCGATCCATGCCGCGCATGCGGATGTCGACCGAGCCCGAGGCGTTCGGCGCAGCCTGCACGCCGGGCAGCTTCTGCAGGACATCGGCGATGGTGTCGGCGCCCATCTGCTCGATGTCGTTGCGGGTGACCGTGACCCGCGAGCCGGTGGCCGCGAATCGTTCCTCGAGGCTGCGCTCGGCGCGCACCACCACCGCGTCGAGCCGCTGCGCGTCGCTGGCGCCGGGGCGCTCGCCAGGGCCGACACGATCGCCAGCCCCCATGCGCTCGCCACTGCCCCCGGGACCAGCGCCCTCGGACGCGCCGGACTGGGCCCGGGCGCCGACAGGCACGACCAGCGCCAGGGCCGCAGACAGCACGGCTGCCGGCAGCCGGCCGACGACCCGATGACGGGGCGCGGTCATGGCGGGCGGCGTCAGAGCCGCTCGACGATGGTCACATTGGCCAGACCACCGCCCTCGCACATGGTCTGCAGGCCATAGCGCTTGCCGCGCTGACGCAGCGCGTGGACCAGGGTGGTCATGAGCTTGGTGCCCGAGCCGCCCAGCGGATGACCCAGCGCGATGGCGCCGCCGTTGACATTGAGCCGCTCGGGGTCGGCACCGGTGGCCTTCAGCCACGACACCGGCACCGAGGCGAAGGCCTCGTTGACCTCGAAGAGATCGATGTCGTCGATGTTCATGCCGGCCTTGCGCAGCGCGTGCTGGGTGGCCGGCAGCGGCGCCTCGAGCATGACCACCGGATCGTGGCCGATCACGGTCATGTGGTGGATGCGGGCCAGAGGCTCGACGCCCAGGGCCTTCAGGCCACGCTCGTTGACCACCATGACGCCGGAGGCGCCGTCGCAGATCTGGCTGGCGCTGGCCGCGGTGAGCACGCCGCCCTCGGCGATCAGCTTCACGCCACGGATGCCCTCGAGCGAGGCCTCGAAGCGGATGCCCTCGTCGACGGTGTGCAGCTCGTCGGTGAGGCTGCCGTCGGCCAGGCGCACGCGCACCGGCACGATCTCGTCGCGGAAGGCGCCGGCCTGGGTGGCGGCCGCCGCCCGCTGGTGGCTGCGGAAGGCGTACTCGTCGAGCTCGTCCTTGCTCAGGCCGTACTTCTTCGCGAGCATCTCGGCGCCGGTGAACTGGCTGAACTGGACGCCCGGATAGCGGGCCTGCTGAGCCGGGCTCATGTAGCTGCCGAAGCCGTTCTTGGCGGGCAGCGCCACCGACAGGCCCATGGGCACCCGGGTCATGCTCTCGACGCCGGCGGCGATCACCACATCCATGCTGCCCGACATCACCGCCTGGGCGGCGAAGTGCAGCGCCTGCTGCGAGGAGCCGCACTGCCGGTCGACCGAGGTGCCCGGCACGCTCTCGGGCAGCTTCGAGGCAAGCACCGCACCGCGGGCCACATTGGTGGCCTGCTCGCCGACCTGGCCAACGCAGCCCATGATCACATCCTCGACCAGCGCGGGATCGGCGCCGGTGCGGGCCATGAGTTCGTTGAGCACTTCGGCGGCGAGATCGGCAGGATGCCAGCCGGACATCCGGCCACCCTTGCGGCCGCCCGCGGTGCGGACGGCGGACACGATCTAGGCTTGAGACATGAGGACTCCTCGGTGGGGAAACAGGAAGGGATGAGCGGCGCGGATGCAGGCCGCAGCGCTGCCTGCGCGATCCGCCGATGGTAAGGGATGGCCCCTGCGCTGGCGAACGCCGCGCCTGATGAACCGGCACGCAGGCCGCCTGCGCAGCCTCATCGTCCGGGCCTGAGAGCCCCGCTATAACACGGTCTGACCGACCGTTCGGCGGCCCTGAACGGCACGGCGCGCCGCTCATCGGGATCGCGCGCCGCGTCGTCGGCATCCGCGCGTCACGGCGCGAGGAGCGGTCGCACCATGGCTCGACAGGAGGCACCCATCATGACCGACATGCTGATCGACGACGACCTGCTCGAGAGCGAGTGCAACGCGCACGGCCCGGCCGCGCGTTTCGAGCATCTGGAGGAACTGGCCGAGGAAATGACCGCGCAGGCCAAGGCCAGGCGCGTGTTCGACTGGACCGTCCAGTCGGTGTGCGATCCCGGCAGCCTCGTCCACTGAGGCCGGCATACCGCGCGTGGCGCGCCCGTGGCGCCACGCTAGAATCGCGCGTCCCGTCGCCGGCACGCGCGCCCGGCGAGGACACGCCCAGGAGCCTGCGATGTCCGCTGCCGGTCATGTCGACACATCCCACAAGGGCATTGCGCTGCTGATCGCGATGCTCGCGCTGGTGCTGGCCTTCTCCGAGACCCTCGGCAAGGCCGCCCAGACCGCCGCCCTCAGCGCCAACATCGAGGCGGCCAATCTCTGGAACTTCTACCAGGCCAAGACCGTGCGCATGACCACGCTGCGCACCGCCGCCGAGGCCGCCGAACTGCAGGCCGGCGCCGCCGCCCCCGAGGCGGTGGGCAAGCAGACCGAGGCCTGGCGCAAGACCGCTGCCCGCTACGACTCCGAGCCCGAGACCGGCGAGGGCCGCAAGGAACTCATGGCCCGCGCCAAGCAGGCCGAGGCCCGCCGCGACCGCTCGATGGCGGCTTACCACCAGTACGAGATCGCCAGCGGCGCGGTGCAGATCGCAATCGTGCTGGCCTCGGCCACGATCATCACCGGCATCGCGGCGCTGGCCTGGATCTCGGGCGGTCTGGGCGTGCTCGGCGTGGTGTTCAGCGTGATCGGCCTGTTCGCACCCAACGCCGTGCACATCTTCTAGGCCACGACCGGCAGCGGCCAGAGCCGCTGCGCCGGGCGCAGCTGCTCCAGCACGCGCGACAGCCGCAGCACGCCGAGATCGTCGAAGCGCTGCCCGACCACCTGCACGCCCAGCGGCATGCCCTCGGCCGACGCCGCCCAGTTCACCGAGGCCGCAGGCTGCTCGCTGAAGTTGAAGGCCACGGTGTAGGCGATGTGCGAGAGCGCGTTGGTGGCATCGTTGCCGGGGCTGGGCTGCTCGGCCGGATACGACACCACCGGCGAGACCGGCGAGATCACGAAGTCGAAGGCCGACACCGCCCGCACCGCCGCCTCGCGCATGGCCATCAGTCGCGCGAAGCCGGTCATGACATCGCGCCCCGAGAAGCCTGCGGCCCGCCAGGTGCACCAGCGCATCACGAAAGGCAGCACTAGCGCGCGCCGCTCGGCCGGCATGTCGGCGATGTCGTTGTACGAGCGCGCCTCGAGGAAGGTGCAGATGCCGTCGAGCATCTCGGCGCTCAGCCAGGGCGCGATCGGACTGACCTGCGCGCCCGCGGCGGCCAGCGCCGCGGCGGCGTCGGCGCTGGCCTGACGCACCTGCGGATCGAGCGGCAGGCCCACCCCCATGTCGGCCAGCCAGCCGATGCGCAGGCCGCGCACCGGGAGGCCCTCCAGACCGGCGGCGTAATCGGTGGGCTGCGGTGGCAGGCTCATGTGGTCGCGGACATCAGGGCGGGCGAGCACCGACAGCAGCATGGCGGCATCGCGCACGCTGCGGGTCATCGGCCCGGCAACGCGGCCGAGGAAGGGCGGATCGATGGGCACCCGACCGAGACTGGGCTTCAGGCCGAAGATGCCGCCGTGCGCGGCCGGCAGCCGGATGGAGCCACCGATGTCGGTGCCCACATGGAGCGGGCCGTAGCCGGCCGCCGCCGCCGCCCCCGCCCCGGACGAGGAGCCCGAGGTGTTGCAGGCGGTGTTCCAGGGATTGCGGGTGATGCCGTGCACCGAAGAAACCCCGGCCGAGAGCATGCCGAGGTCGGGCATGGTGGTCTTGCCAAGCAGCACGCAGCCCGCCTCGCGCAGCCGCGCCGCCGGCGGCGCGTCGCGCGGCATGGGCACGGCATCGGCCGCGGCGGTGCCGATCGGCGCCGGGTCACCGCGGGTGTGAATGTTCTCCTTCACGGTGACCGGCACGCCGTCGAGCGGCGAAAGCGGACTGCCGGCGCGCCAGCGCGCTTCGGCCGCCCGTGCGTCGGCCAGGGCCGACTCACGGTGCACCAGGTACATGGCATTGAGCACCGGCTCGCAGGCGGCGATGCGCTCGAGCACCGCCCGGGTGACCTCCACCGGCGAGAGCGTGGCGCGGGCATAGCCGGCCGAGAGCTCGGCGGCGGACAGGTCGGCGGGATGGGTCATCGGGACTCCGGACGGTGGGGAGATCAGCGGGAATGGAAGTCGGCCGCGCAGGGCAGATCGGGCAGGCCGGGGCCGTGCAGCGGGACAGCCTGCCGCACCGCGTGCAGCACCGCCGCAGCGGTGACCGCCGCCGCCAGCGCGCCGAGCGCCGAGGGGTTGCCGCTCAGGCCGCTGCGGCCGGTGGCCAGCGCGAACAGGGTATCGCCATCAAACAGGGTGTGCACCGGATCGATCGTGCGCGCCAGGCCGTCGTGGGCCATCTGCGCGATCTTCTGGGCCTGCGCCTTGGTGAGCACCGCGTCGGTGGCCACGCACCCGATGGTGGTGGCCATGCCGGCCTGCAACGCGGCCGGGAATTCGCCGCCCAGCAACGCCGGGGTGGTGCCCTCGAGGCGGCGGCCGTCGGCACTGCGCAGCCCGGCCACGAGCCGGCCGGTGGTGGGATCGATCACATCACCCACGGCATTCACGGCAACGATCGCGCCCACGGTGATGCCGCCCACGCGGACCGAGGCGGTACCGATGCCGCCCTTCATGGCGCGATGCAGGCCATGCAGCTTGCCCACCGTGGCGCCGGCGCCCGCGCCCACCGAGCCCTGGGCCGGCGCCTGCGCGCTGGCAGCCTGCGCCGCGGCGTAGCCGGCGGCGGCATCGGGCCGGATGCGGTGATCGCCCACGCCGAGGTCGAACAGGATGGCCGCCGGCACGATCGGCACCCGGGCAGGACCGGCGGGATGGCCGATGCCGCGCTCCTCCAGCCAGCGCATGACCCCGCCCGCGGCGTCCAGGCCGAAGGCGCTGCCGCCGGCGAGCAGCACGGCGTGCACCTGCTCGACGAGGTTGGTGGGCGCCAGCAGATCGGTCTCGCGGGTGCCGGGCGCGGCGCCGCGGACATCGACGCCCGCCACCGCCCCGCCCTCGGCGAGGATGACAGTGCAGCCGGTGGGGCGGCGCGGATCGGTGTGATGGCCGACGCAGATACCCGCGACATCGGTGATGGCGCCGCCCTCGGGCAGGCGGACCGACGGCACGCTGATCGGGGCGCTCACCCCGGCCCCCCGCCGGGGCGCGGGTTGGACATGGCTGACTCCGCAGGAGGCCGCGCAGGCTGCGCCGCCGCTGCCCGGCAGTATAGCCACCGCGAGGGCGGGCCCGGGCAGGCGTCGCCCTCGCCAAGCGGAACACCCCGACGGGCCATCAGCCGCGCCGGCGGCCCCCCGCGGCTATCATCGGCGCGACCCTGCCGCCGGGCATCCCGGCCGGTTCCATGCCCCTCCACGAAAGGCACCCATGAGCCAGACCGCCTCGCCCGCCAGCCGCGCGGGCTCCCTTTTCGACCTCAGCGGCAAGGTGGCGGTGATCACCGGCGCCAGCCGCGGCATCGGCCGGGCGATCGCCGAACGCATGGCCGAGCATGGCGCGCGGGTGGTGGTCTCCAGCCGCAAGCTCGATGCCTGCGAGACGGTGGTCGCGGGCATCCGCGAGCGCGGCGGCGAGGCCATGGCCATGGCCTGCCACATCGGCCGCAAGGAAGACCTCGCCGCCATGGTCGAACGCACCACCCAGACCTGGGGCGGCATCGACATCCTGGTGTGCAACGCCGCGGTCAATCCGTACTACGGTCCGTCCACCGAGATGAGCGACGAGGCCTACGATCGCGTGATGAACAGCAATGTGCGCAGCAACTTCTGGTTGTGCAACATGGTCGCCCCGCAGATGGCCCGGCGCGGCGACGGCGCGATCATCATCATCTCGTCCATCGGCGGCTATCAGGGCTCCGACCGCCTGGGTGTGTACGCGCTGTCCAAGGCCGCCGACATGCAGCTCGCGCGCAACCTGGCGGTGGAATGGGGCGGCGGCAATGTGCGCGCCAACTGCATCGCGCCCGGGCTGGTCAAGACCGACTTCGCCCGCCAGCTCTGGGAGACGCCCTGGCTGCTCGAGCGCACCGTCAAGCACACCCCGCTCAAGCGCATCGGCGAGCCCGACGAGATCGCCGGCGCGGCCGTGATGCTGGCCGGTCCCGCGGGCCGCTTCATGACCGGCCAGACCATCGTGATCGATGGCGGCCGCCTCGCCGGCTTCTCGCGCGCCGAGGAATGAACCCCGGGGCCGGCAGCCCGCCGGCCCCACACCACCGGAGACACCCGATGAGCCAAGACCAGAAATCCGACACCTGGAAGGCCGGCTACGCTGCCCGCGCGAAGGTGCTGGGCGAAGCCTATGTCGAGAAGGCCTACCGCGAGGCCGACGACTTCAGCCGCGACCTGCAGGACTACCTCACCGAGCATGCCTGGGGCGCCTCGTGGGTGCGGCCGGGCCTCGACTTCCGCACCCGCAGCATGCTCAACCTCGCCATGATCACCGCGCTCAACCGGCCGCACGAGCTCGAGATCCACCTGCGCGGCGCGATCCGCAACGGCGTGACCCGCGACGAGATCAAGGAGGTGCTGCTGCAGACCGCGGTCTACTGCGGCGCGCCGGCCGCGCTCGACAGCTTCCGGATCGCCCGCAAGGTGTTCGCCGAACTCGACGGCAAGTGAGCCGGAACGCGCCATGAGTCATCCCACGCACACCGCCCTGGTCTGCCAGCGGCTGAGCAACGACCTCTCCGGGCTGGCCTTCGAGCAGCGCGCGCGCCAGCCGCTGGGCCCCGGCGAGGTGCGTCTGCAGGTGCTGGCTGCCGCCATCGGCTTCCCCGACCTGCTGATGACCCGCGGCGGCTACCAGCACAAGCCGGCCCTGCCCTTCGTGCCCGGCATGGAGTGTTGCGCCCGGGTGCTCGAGGTGGGGCCCGGCGTCGATGCCTGGATCCAGCCCGGCCTGAGGGTGATCGGCTCGGCCAAGGAGGGCGCCCTCTCGCAGGAACGCGTCCTGCCGGCGCGGGCCCTTCGCCCGGTGCCCGAGGGCCTGGACGACGCCCACGCCGCGGCCATGAGCTCGCAGGGCATCACCGCCTATGTGTCGCTGGTGTGCCGCGGCCAGCTCGCCCGCGGCGAAACCCTCCTGGTGCATGGCGCCGGCGGCGGCGTGGGCGTGGCGGCGGTGCGCCTGGGCGTGCACCTGGGCGCGCGGGTGATCGCCACCGCCTCCAGCCCGGCCAAGATCGCGGTGGCCCGCGCGCACGGCGCGCACGAGACCATCGACCTCTCCAGCGTGGGCATCGCCGGGCTGCGCGACCGGGTGCGCGCGCTCACCGGCGATCGCGGCGTGGATGTGGTCTACGACCCGGTGGGCGGCGACCTGTTCGATGCCTCGGTGCGCTGCCTGGCCTGGGGCGGGCGGCTGCTGGTGGTGGGCTTTGCCGATGGCCGCATCCCGACGATCGCGGCCAACCAGATCCTCATCCGCGGCATCTCGGTGCTGGGGGTTCGGGCCGGTGAATACGGGCGGCGATTCCCGGCGCTGGGCGCCGACAACCAGGTGCAGGTCGACCGGCTCGCCGCGCAGGGCGTGCTGGTGCCCCATGTGGGTCACCAGCTCGATCTTGTCGACGCCCTGGCCGGCTTTCAGCTGCTCGCCCGCCGCGAAGCGATCGGCCGGGTGGTCATCCGGGTGACGCCCTGAGCCTGGCCAGCGCGTCGGCGGCCTGATCCAGGGTCAGGCGCAGCGCGGCCTCGAGCGTCGCCCGGTGGGTGGCGCCGGGCGGCACGCCGGCGCGCAGTTCGGCATCGATGGCGGCAGCCGCATCGGCCAGCCGGGTCATCCCGAGCGTGCGCACACTGCCCTTGAGGGTGTGCGCCAGCCGACGCAGGTCAGGCGCGCCCTCAGCCTGCGGCGCGCTGTCGGTGGCGGCCAGGCGCTCGGGCACCGGCCCGTACACATCGAGGAAGATGCCCAGGGTCTGGGCAAGCAGCGCCTCACGGCCCAGGCAACCGCGCAGGCCCTCGGCGAGATCGAGCACAGGGGCCAGCGGCGCCTGGGTGACGGGTGCGGCGGGCCCGGGCGGATCGGCCATCGGCGATGCGGGGGCTGCCGGCGCAATCGCGGGCGCCTCGGATGCCGGCACCGCGCCGATCCAGCGCCGCAGCACCTCCACCAGCCGGGACGGCTCCAGCGGCTTGGTGAGGTGATCGTTCATGCCCGCGCGCAGCGCACGGTCGCGGTCGCTTTCGAGCGCATCGGCGGTGGTGGCGATGATCGGCAGGTCGCGCCCCCCGGCGCCAAGCGCGCGGATCGCGGCGGTAGCCTCGTAGCCGTCCATCACCGGCATGTGGATGTCCATGAGGACCACATCGGGCAGGCGCTCGCGCACGGCCGCCAGCGCCTCCACCCCATTGCCCGCCATACGGATGTGCGCCCCGGCATCGGCGAGGATGGCCAGCACCAGGGCGCGGTTGAGGTCGTTGTCCTCGACCAGCAGGATGTCCTTGCCGGCGAACATGCCCGGACGCAGGGCCCGGGCGAGCGCACCGGAAACGGGGCCGGTGTCGGTCGGCGCGGAGACCGTCGCCGCGGGGCCCAGACCCAGGCTGCGCCGCCACGCAGAGGGCAGCACCGGTTCGAGCAGCACGCTGTCGGCCGAGGGCAGCGCCGAGAGGCGGCGCGCTATCAGTGCCACCGTCGGCCGGGTGGGATGGGCACGCAGGCCGGCCAGCCAGGCGCCGGCATCGGCAGGCAGCAGCCGGGCATCGACGCACAGCAGCGGCGCCGAGCCGGATGCCTGCAGCCGCAGCCAGCCGGGGAGCGCCTCGGCATCGGTCAGCGTGCTCGCCCGCACGCACAGCCGCGCCGCCTGGGACGCCAGGCTGCGGGCCACCACCGGATCGTGGTGCAGCACCAGCACATCGCGCCCGGATCGGCGAGTGCCCCAGACCGGACCCGAATCGGGCACCGCGCGCAGCGGCAGATCCAGCCAGAAGACCGAACCCCCGCCGGCGCGGGCACGCACGCCGAGCTCGCCGCCCATCAGCTCGGCCAGCCGCCGGCAGATGCTCAGACCCAGACCGGTGCCGCCAAAGCGCCGGCTGGTGCTGATGTCGCCCTGCGTGAAGGGCTCGAAGACCTCGCGCTGCTGCTCGGGGCTCAGACCGATGCCGGAATCGGCCACCTCGAAGCGCAGCCGCTCGCCGGCGGCGCCGACGCTGATCGCCACGAAGCCGCGCTCGGTGAACTTGACGGCATTGCCGGCGAGGTTGAACAGGATCTGCGCGATCCGTGAGGGGTCGCCGACGCAGCGCGCCGGCACCTCGGCGCCGAACTCGACCACCAGCGCCACCCGCTTCTCGCCCGCGCCAAAGCCGGCAACGTCGAGCACCGGCGAGAGCATTTCCTCGATGGCGTACTCGATGCGCTCGGGCTCGAGCCGGCCGGCCTCGATGCGGGAGAAGTCGAGCACATCATTGAGCACGGTGAGCAGGCTGCGCGCGGCCGAGTGCGCCTGGGCCGCGTAGGAGCTCGACTGCGCCAGCGAACCGGCCTGATGGGCAAGGCCGGTCATCCCGATGATCGCGTTCATCGGGGTACGGATCTCGTGACTCATGTTGGCCAGGAACGCGCTCTTGGCCCGGCTGGCCGCCTCGGCTGCGCGCCGAGCCTCCTCGATCGCCTCGGTGGCGGTGCGCTCGGCGGTGACATCGATGTCGATGCCGGTGGAGCGGCGCGTGCCGTCGGGCGCGACCTCGCGCCGGCCGATGCAGCGCAGCCAGCGCAGGCCGCGCACCGGATGCACGATGCGGTATTCGAAGACGAAATCACGGGCGCTGCTGTCGACCACGCTGTCGGCGATCAGCGTGGCGATCCGGACCCGGTCCTCGGGATGGACCAGACCGATGCGGCTGCCGGCCCGGTTGGGGTCGGTGCCGTAGAGATCGACACCGCGCTCGTCCCAGACCACGCGCCCCTGGTGGCGGAAGTACTCCCACACCGAGGCGTTGGCCGCGGCCAGCGCCAGGCCCAGCCGTTCGCCCGACTGGCGGATGCGCTCGCGGGCCTCGATGTCGTCGGTGATCTCCCAGTTGACGCCGGCCACCCGCACCGCACGGCCGCTGTCATTGCGCTCCAGGCGCCCCGCGGTGCGCACCCAGCGCTGCCGTGGGCCGGCCACCACGCGGAACACCAGACCGAGATCGCCGCCCTCGCCGATGGTGGCGAGGAAGGCCTTCTCGACCGCGCCGCGATCCTCGGGATGGATGCGCTCGAGATAGGCCGCCACCGGGGCCGGCTCGCCCGAGGGCATGCCGAACAGGCTCGCGCCGAGGTCGGTCTGGACCACGGTCTGGTTGCGCAGATCGAGCTCCCACAGGCCGAGGCGACCGGCGTCGGCGGCCAGCTGGAAGCGGGTGGAGACCCGCTCGAGCGCCCGGCGCGCACGCCGTGCCTCGGTGATCTCGAGGCACAGGCCGTCGATGCGGGTGAGCCGCCCACCGGCATCGCGTGCGAGATGGCCCACGATGCGCAGATGGCGCAGCGCCTCGCCCTCGCCGGGCACGGCCACCGGCACCTCCAGATCGAGCACCGCGCCACCGCCGGCAACCACCTGCGCGGCCGTGCGCAGCGCCGCCTCGCGCTGCGGCAGCGGCACCGTGCGGAACAGCGCGGTGATGTCGGCGGCCGGCTCCTCGCGCGGCAGGCCCAGGCTGGCCGCGCGCTCGCCTCGCTGCAGGCGGCCGGCGATCAGATCGAGCTCGAAGAGAAAACCGTCGGCCGCCGCCAGCGCGCGCTCGGCAGTCGGCGATCCTGGCTGCGGCCCTGCGGGCAGCCAGCGGTGCAGCCAGGATCGCAGCAGTCGCGGCATCGGCATGATCGGTCCAGTCTAGCAAAGCCGTCGCGCGCGACCGGGCTACCATCACGGCAGAGCGCTCACCGGAGACCGTCCATGACCACCGACCGCGGCCCGCTGCCATCCCCAGGCGCCGAGGCCCACGCCGCCGGCTACCTCACCGGCCTCGGCAACCAGTTCGCCACCGAGGCCCTGCCCGGCGCGCTGCCGCTGGGGCGCAATTCGCCGCAGCACTGCCCCTACAACCTGTATGCCGAGCAGATTTCCGGCAGCGCCTTCACTGCGCCGCGCGCCCACAACCGACGCACCTGGACCTACCGCCTGCGGCCCTCGGCAGGCCCGCTGCGCCAGCAGCCGCTGGCGGCGCCCGGGCTGATCTCGCAGTTCACCGACACCGAGGCCCCGCCCGAACCCCTGCGCTGGAGCCCGCCGCCGCTGCCCGCCCCCGAGGAAGCCACCGACTTCATCCAGGGCCTGTTCACGATGGCCGGTACCGGCAGCCCGGTGCAGCAGGCGGGCTGCGCCATCCACACCTATCGGGCCAACCGATCGATGCCCGAGCGCTTCTTCAGCAACCTCGACGCCGAGATGCTGATCATTCCTCAGCTCGGTCGCCTGCGGCTGGTCACCGAGCTCGGCGTGCTCGAGCTCGAGCCCCAGGAGATCGCGCTGATCCCGCGCGGCCTGCGGCTGCGCATCGACCTGCCCGACGGGCCGCGACCGGGCGCCCGCGGCTATGTCTGCGAGAACTTCGGCGCGCCCTTCCAGTTGCCCGACCTCGGGCCCATCGGGGCCAACGGCCTGGCCGCGGCGCGCGACTTCCTGGTGCCGGTGGCGGCCTGGGAGGATCGCGAGGGCCGCTTCGAGCTGGTCACCAAGTCGCTCGGCCGGCTGTGGTCGGCAGCCATCGGGCACTCGCCGCTCGATGTGGTCGCCTGGCATGGCAACCATGTGCCCAGCAAGTACGATCTGCGCCGCTTCAACACCATCGGCTCGATCAGCTTCGATCATCCCGATCCCTCGATCTTCCTCGTGCTGCAGTCCCCGTCCGACACCCCCGGCGTGGATGCGATCGACTTCGTGATCTTCCCGCCGCGGCTGCTGGTCATGGAGGACACCTTCCGGCCGCCCTGGTTCCACCGCAACATCGCCAGCGAGTTCATGGGCCTGATCCACGGCGCCTACGATGCCAAGGCCGAGGGCTTCCTGCCCGGCGGCGCCTCGCTGCACAACAGCATGGTGCCCCACGGGCCCGATGCCGAGACCGTGCGCAAGGCGCTGCAGGCCGACACCCGCCAGACCCAGCGGATCACCGACACCATGGCCTTCATGCTCGAGACCCGGCTGCCCCTGCTCACCACCACGCAGGCGCTGCAGGCGCCCTGGCGTCAGGCCGACTATCCGCTGTGCTGGTCTGGCCTCGAGCGACGGATGCCGGGCTGAGATTTTCCTGGCTGCAACCCGCCGCCGGCGTGGCACCGATCGGACCCGCCGCGGGTTTCAGCAGGCGGCACCGGCCGCCGATTCCGCTACCATCGTCCGCACCCGCCCGGCGGGCTGTCCAACCAGCGGCCGGCAGGCCGCGGAGCGCGATTCATGAACTTTGATTTCTCCGATGACCTGAAGCTGCTGCGCGAGCAGGCGCGGCGCTTTCTCGCCGATCGCTGCCCGCCGGCCGCGGTGCGCCGCATCCTCGATGGCGCCGACACCCACGAT
>NZ_CEXFHW010000098.1:0-14850 GCF_982640115.1 Quisquiliibacterium sp.
CGGCAGTCGCTTGCGGCGGTGCGCCAGCAGGTCCGGGTGCTCGAGGGCGAACTGCTGCGGCCCTTCGAGCCCGATGCCGGCCTGGCCGACTGACGCATTCCCTTTCAAGCCGCCGCTGCCCGCTGCCTCCGGATCCTTCCCCAGCCCCATGCCTGCCGCCCATTCCGTCCCGGTCGCCGAGTCCTTTCCCGACTGGTCGGCGCGCCGTTGTGACCAGGTCGAGCGGGCCCTGCATGCGCTGCTGCCACCCGCCGATGCCGTGCCGGCACGCCTGCACGAGGCCATGCGCTACGCGGTGCTCGGCGGTGGCAAGCGGGTGCGGCCCCTGCTGGTCTATTCGGCCGGCGAACTGGTCGGCGCTCCCGAGGCCGCGCTCGACGCGGCGGCCTGCGCGGTGGAGTGCATCCACGCCTACTCGCTGGTCCATGACGACATGCCCTGCATGGACGACGATGTCCTGCGCCGGGGCAAGCCCACGGTGCATGTCGCCTTCGGCGAAGCCAACGCCATGCTGGTCGGCGATGCGCTGCAGGCCCTGGCCTTTGCCGCCATCGCGTCAGCGCGCGGCCACGGCGTGGCGGCCGAGTCCGTGGTCGACATGACCGTGGCGCTCGCCGCAGCGGCGGGCTCGCAGGGCATGGCCGGCGGCCAGGCCATCGATCTCGATGCCGTCGGGCAGGTGCTCGATCGTGCCTCGCTCGCCGACATGCACCAGCGCAAGACCGGGGCCATGCTCTCGGTGTCGGTGCTGCTGGGCGCCGCCTGCGGGCAGCAGGCTGGCGGGCGCGCATCCTGGCTGGCACGCTACGGCCATGCGGTCGGGCTGGCCTTCCAGGTGGTCGACGACATCCTCGATGTCACCGGCGACGCCGCCTCGCTGGGCAAGACCGCCGGCAAGGATGCCGACCACGGCAAGCCCACCTATGTTTCCATCCTGGGCCTCGATGCCTCCCGCCACCTGGCCGCCGAGCTGCTGGCCCAGGCCCGGGAAGCGGTGGCCGCACTCGGGCCCGGCGCGGGCCGGCTCGGCGACATCGCCGAACTCATCGTCATGAGGCAGTCTTGACCACCGGAAAACACCCTCTGCTCGAGCGGGTCGCCAGTCCCCGGGATCTGCGCTCCTTCGATCGCGCCCAGTTGAGCGTGCTGGCCGATGAGCTTCGCGCCTTCCTGCTCGAATCGGTCGCCCGCACCGGCGGCCACCTGTCGTCCAACCTCGGCACGGTCGAGCTCGCCATCGCCCTGCACTACGTGTTCGACACGCCCCGTGACCGGCTGGTCTGGGATGTCGGCCACCAGAGCTACCCGCACAAGGTGCTCACCGGCCGGCGCGACCGTCTGGCCACCATCCGCCAGCTTGGCGGCATCTCGGGCTTTCCGCGTCGCAGCGAGTCCGAGTACGACACCTTCGGCACCGCGCACTCGTCCACCTCCATCTCGGCGGCGCTGGGCATGGCGATCGCCTCGCGCTACCAGGGCGAGAACCAGGGGCCGGGCCGGCGCCGCCATGTGGCGGTGATCGGCGACGGCGCCATGTCGGCGGGCATGGCCTTCGAGGCGATGAACAATGCCGGGGTCTCCACCGACATCGACCTGCTGGTGGTGCTCAACGACAACGACATGTCGATCTCGCCGCCGGTGGGTGCGCTCAACCGCTACCTGGCGCGGCTGATGTCGGGCCAGTTCTACGCCAAGGCGCGGGATGTCGGTCGTGCGGTGCTGGCCAAGGTGCCCACCATGTTCGAGCTCGCCCGCCGCTTCGAGGAGCATGCCAAGGGCATGGTCGTGCCGGGCACGATGTTCGAGGAGTTCGGCTTCAACTATGTCGGCCCCATCGACGGCCATGACCTCGACTCGCTGATCCCCACGCTGTCCAATCTGCGCGAGCTGCGCGGCCCGCAGTTCCTGCATATCGTCACCCGCAAGGGCCAGGGCTACAAGCTCGCCGAGGCCGATCCGGTGCTCTACCACGGGCCCGGCAAGTTCGATCCCGCGCAGGGTATCCAGAAGTCGCCGGCACCGCCGAAGCTCACCTTCACCCAGGTGTTCTCCGACTGGATCTGCGATGCCGCCCAGCGCGATCCCCGCCTCATGGCCATCACCCCGGCCATGCGCGAAGGCTCCGGCCTGGTCGAATTCGAGAAGCGCTTCCCCACCCGCTACTTCGATGTCGGCATCGCCGAGCAGCACGCGGTCACCTTCGCCGCGGGCCTGGCCTGCGAGGGCCTCAAGCCGGTGGTGGCCATCTACAGCACCTTCCTGCAGCGTGGCTACGACCAGCTCATCCACGATGTGGCGTTGCAGAACCTGCCGGTGATGTTCGCGCTCGACCGGGCGGGCCTGGTGGGCGCCGACGGCGCCACCCATGCCGGCGCCTTCGACTTTGCCTACCTGCGCTGCATTCCCAACATGATCATCGCGGCGCCCTCCGACGAGAACGAGTGCCGGCAGATGCTGCAGACCGCGTTCGAGCACGACGGGCCCAGCGCGGTGCGCTATCCGCGTGGCGCGGGCCCCGGCGTGCCGGTGGTGCAGGCCTTCACCGCCATGGCGCCGGGCAAGGCCGAGGTGCGCCGCGAAGGCCGCCGCATCGCGCTGCTCGCCTTCGGCACGCTGCTCGCGCCGGCGCTGGCTGCCGGCGAGGCGATCGATGCCACCGTGGTCAACATGCGCTGGGTCAAGCCGCTGGACGCCGATCTGCTGAAAGCGCTGGCCGCCAGCCACGACGCATTTGTCACCCTCGAGGAGCATGTGGTGCAGGGCGGCGCGGGAGCCGCGGTGGCCGAGTGCCTGGCCACGCTCGGGCTGGCGGTGCCGATGCTGCACCTCGGTCTGCCCGACCGTTTCGTCGATCATGGCGAGCAGGCCCAGCTGCTGCGCCTCGAGGGGCTCGACGCCGCGGGCATCGAGCGCTCCGCGCGCGAGCGCTTCCCTGACCTGTGCGCGGCCGCTGCCGCGCCGGCCTCGGCCGAAGCCGGCGTGGCCTGATCCCCAACATCCCGGAGTCCTCATGAACACACGCGAATCGGGCGCCCCCCTGAACGGCCCCATGCCCGATGTCCAGGGCAGCCTCGACGAGCGCCGCCTCGCGATCCAGCGGGTGGGGGTCAAGGGCGTGCGCTATCCCCTGCGCTGGCGCACCGCCGACGGCGGCGTGCAGCCCTCGGTGGGCGAGTTCGCCCTCTATGTGGCGCTCCCCGAAGACCAGAAGGGCACCCACATGTCGCGCTTCATCGGGCTGCTCGAGGAGATCTCCCAGGCCGACGCGCCGGCGCTCGATGTCGCCGCGGTGGTGGCGCTGCACCGACGCATGCTCGGCCTGCTCGAGGCCGAGCGCGGCTGCATCGAGATGAGCTTTGCCCTTTTCGTGCGCAAGACCGCCCCGGTATCCGGCGTGCAGAGCCTGCTCGACTATCAGGTCCGGGTGGTGGTCGACGGTGACGCCGCGTCGCCGGCGGCAACCCTCACGGTGGTGGCGCCGGTGAAGAGCCTGTGCCCCTGCTCCAAGACCATCTCCGACTACGGCGCGCACAACCAGCGCTCGCACATCACGCTGTCGGTGCGCACCCGCGAGCCGATGGCTCCCGAGGCGCTGATCCGGATCGCCGAGGAGGAAGCCTCCAGCGAGATCTACGGGCTGCTCAAGCGGGTCGACGAGAAGTTCATCACCGAGCGCGCGTACGACAACCCCAAGTTCGTCGAGGATCTGGTGCGTGATGTCGCCGGCCGGCTGCGCGACCATCCTTCGGTGATCGGCTTCGTGGCCGAGGCCGAGAACTTCGAGTCCATCCACAACCACTCCGCCTATGCGCGGATCGAGTCGGCACCGGCCTGAGCGCGGGCGCCGACCGGTCGAAAGCGCCGAATAGGCGGGGCGCCGGGCGGGTCTTCCCCGCAACGCCGGCACCACCGGCGGGGCATGCTGGCGGGATCGTATCCAGGCAACGGCGCATGGCGTGCCGGTCCGCCGGGTGCCTTCCCTTCCTGCCGCCGGGTAGCCCATGAACGATCCCCTCAAGGCCGCGAGCGTCGCGCCGGCCGAGTCGCCCGACAGCGCTGGCGTCATCGCCGCCCTTCCCCGGCTGGCGCCGCTTCCCGGCCTCCAGGCAGACCTGCCCGGTTTCGTGTGCTGGTCGCCAGGCGACGCCATCGCGCGGGTGTCCTCGCGCGCGCTCGACCTGCTCGGCATCGGCGGCGCCGATTCCATGCAGGCGCGCAGCCGGCTGTGGCAGGGCTTCGAGCCGGCCGACCGGGCGGCGATCGAGCAGGCCTGCGAACTGGTGCGCCCCGGCGGCGACCCCGTCGCCCTCAGCCTGCGCTGCGCGGGCACGGCTGCCGGCTGGATCCGGGTGGTGATCGATGCGCTGGTCCATGTCACCAGTCTGAGCTGGGATGTCTGCGTGGTGGTCTCCACCGGCCTGCCGCCCGACCAGGACGGTCTGGCTGGCGGGCGCCTGGTCTGCTACGACGGACTGACCGGCGAGGCCAACCGGCTGCAGTTCCAGGACCAGGTCGGCCACGCCCTGCGCCGGGCCGCGCGCGAGCGTGCGCTGCTGGCGGTGATGTCGATCGAGGTGATGCTCGAGGAGCCGCTCACCCCGGCGCAGGCCCGCGGGGTGGAGGACTTCGCCGGCCGCCTGCTGCGCACGGCGTCGCTTCGCATCGGACGCGCGCTGCGTGCCGAGGATCTGGCGGCGATCAGCCTCGCACCGATCCATCCGGCCGATGGTGAGCGCGACACCGCCGGCCGCTTTGCCGTGATGCTCGGCAGCCTCGCCGAACCGCAGGACGCGATCCGTGTGGCGCTGCGCATCGACGAACTGCTGTCCCAGCCGCTCACCATCGACGGCTGCCGTGTGAGCGCGCGACCGCGAACCGGGATCGCGCTCTATCCCTGGGACGATCAGGAGGCTGCCGGTCTGCTGCGCAGCGCCGACGCCGCGCTCGAGCGCGCCGGCCGCGAGCCAGGGTCGGTGCGCTTCTTCAGCAAGCCGATCAACGATCTTGCTGCCGATCGCCTCGCCCTGGAGGGCGACCTGCGCGAGTCGGTGAGCCACGAGGGCTTCACGCTGCACTTTCAGCCGCGTCTGGCCGCCGACACCCGCCAGGTGGTGGGGCTGGAGGCGCTGCTGCGCTGGCGTCAGCCCGGTCAGGGTCTTACCAGGCCGGGCAGCTTCATCGATGTGGCCGAGCAGTCCCGGCTGATCGTGCCGATCGGCCACTGGGCGATCCGCGAGGCCTGCCGGCAGAACCGGGCCTGGCAGCTGGCCGGCCTGCCGGCCGTGCCGGTGTCGGTCAATGTTTCGATGGTGCAGTTCCGCGACGAGGGCTTCGTGGCCTCGGTGGCCGAGCTGCTGGCCGAGACCGGGCTGGCGCCCGAACTGCTCGAGCTGGAGATCGCCGAGCCGGCGCTGGCGGTGGACATCACCGATGTGCTGCGGGTGATGCGTGCACTCAAGGCGCTGGGCGTGCGGCTGGCGATCGACGGCTTCGGCACCGGGCACACCTCGCTCGCCTGCCTGCGCGAGTACCCGATCGATGCCATGACCATTGACCGTTCCTTCATCGCCGACATCGATCGCCATCCGCGCGGCGCCGCGACCGCCTGCGCGCTGATCGACCTGGCTGGCCGCTTCGGCATCGCGGTCACCGCAGTCGGGGTCGAGACCGAACGGCAGCGCCGCATGCTGCTGGAGCATGGCTGCGCGCGCATGCAGGGACTGCTGTTCGCCCGACCGGGTTCGGCGCAGGTGATCGAGGGCCTCTGGCGCGAAAGCCTCGACGAGGCGCTGCCCGAGCGTACGGTGCCGATCGTGCCGGTGAGCGGGCCGTCCACCATGCAGTAGGGCGTCGCGCCCGCGCTGCCTCAGCCCAGGAAGCGCGCGATCCGCTGGTCGATGCGCGCCTGCAGTTCGCGGACCTGCGCGATGAGGGCGGCCGCTTCGGCCGCTTCGCCACCATGACGGAACTGCTCCAGCGAGCGGCACAGGCGAGCCAGGCCCATCGCGCCCACCGCCGCGGCGGCCGACTTGGTGCGGTGGCCCAGCGCGCCGATGGCAGCAAGGTCCTGGCGGGCCATGGCCTCGTCGAGCTCGGTCAGGGTCTTGTGCATGGAGTCGGTGAACATCGTGGCCGCCCGCCTGACCACCTCCATGCGCCCGCCCAGGGTGGCAGCGAGCACGGTCAGATCGATCACCTCGGGATCGCCGGTCGGGTCGCCGGGTGCCGGGTGCCCGGGGGCGGTCGAGTCGCGGGGCTCGGCATCAGCCGCAGCGGCAGCCTCGCTGCCGCCCGCTGCGCCGTCGGCGGCCTCCTCATCGGCCCCGGGCGCCGTCGGTGCTTCCGGCAGCCACTTGGAAACCATCGCGTACAGGCGCTGGGCCAGCACCGGCTTGGTGAGGAAGTCGTTCATCCCGGCATCCAGGCAACGCTGGCGATCCTCCTGACGGGCATTGGCCGTCATGGCGATGATCGGCACGCCTGACACCGCCGGCAGGTGCCGGATCGCCCGGGTGGCTTCCAGTCCGTCCATCACCGGCATCTGCATGTCCATGAGCACGCAGTCGAAGGCCTCGTCCCGCACCCTGGCGACCGCCTCCTCGCCGTCGGCGGCCACGGCCACCCGCGCCCCGATCTGCTGGAGCAGCTCGGTGGCCACCTGCTGGTTGAACTGGTTGTCGTCGACCACCAGCAGGCGCCGCCCGCGGATGCGCGCACGCTGCTCGGCGCTGGGCTCGGCGGCCCAGGAACTGGCGGCGGCCTCGGCGTCGGATTCCTCGGAGCTGCCCTCGGCGAGCTGGCCGCCCCAGTCCACCCTGAGGGTCAGCCAGAAGCTGCTGCCCTCGCCGATCTGGCTTTCCACACCGACCTCGCCGCCCATCAGATCGGCCAGCTGACGGCAGATCGCCAGGCCCAGGCCGGTGCCGCCGTAGCGCCGAGTGGTCGAGGCATCGACCTGATGGAAGGGCTGGAACAGCGTGGCCACCTGCGCCTCGCTCATGCCGATGCCGTTGTCGCTCACCTCGAAGCGGACCCGGGCGCCATGATCATCGCGCCGCAGGCACCGCGCGCGCACCACCACCCGCCCGCGGTCGGAGAACTTGATCGCATTACCCGCGAAGTTGAGCAGCACCTGTCCCAGGCGCAGCGGATCGCCGCGCAGCGGGCGCGCGAGTTCAGGATCGGTCTCGAAGACCAGCATCAGGCCCTTGCGGTCGGCGCTGTCGCCGAGCTGGCTGGCCACCGAGGCCAGCAGCGAGCCGATGGTGAAGTCGGTGATGTCGATCTCGAGCTTGCCGGCCTCCAGCTTGGAGAAGTCGAGGATGTCGCTGATGATGCCCAGCAGGTGCTGGCCTGACTGGCCGATCTTCTCGAGGTAGTCGCGCAGGCGGGGGTTGGGATCGGCGCGCTGGGCCAGATAGGTCAGGCCGATGATGCTGTTCATCGGCGTGCGGATCTCGTGGCTCATGTTGGACAGGAACTCGCTCTTGGCGAGGTTGGCCGCGTCGGCCTGGCGCCGGGCGAGTTCGAGCTCGCGGGTGCGCTCGAGGATGCGTGATTCCAGGCTGGCGTTGAGCTCGGCCAGGCTGCGTTCGGCGCGCCGGCGCGCGGTGACATCGCGGAAGCTGAACACCTGACCGCTGCCCCGCCCACCGGCCTCGAGCACCGAGCGGTGGCACTCGAAGATGCGGCCATCGTTCAGCTCGAGCGAGGTGGTGGGCTGGCCATCCGCGGGCGGAGGCTCGTCGGTGGACAGCCGTGCATCGCGCAGCCGGCTGTTCATGCTCTCGATGATCGGCGCCGCGTCATCGCCTTCGGCAGGGGCCGGCAGCGCCCACATCCGCGAGAGCAGGTGATTGGCCGCAAGCACCCGGCCGTCGGTGTCGGTGACCAGGATGCCGTCGGCGGTGGCCTCGAGCGTGGCGGCCAGCACCGCGTTGGAACGGGCGAGCGCCAGGTGGGTGCGCACCCGGCTGCGCACCACGGCCGGGCTGATCGGCTTGGCGATGAAGTCGACCGCTCCGGCATCCAGGCCGCGGGTTTCGTCGGCCGGATCATGGTGCGCGGTCACGAAGATCACCGGGATGGCCCGGGTCTGCGGATCGGCCTTGAGGCGGCGGCAGACTTCGAGCCCGTCGATGCCGGGCATGACCACATCGAGCAGCACCAGGTCGGGGTTCTCCTCCCGGCAGATGTGCAGGGCCCGCTCGCCGCTGGTGGCCTGCAGCACCCGGTGCTCGTCGGAGAGCGCCTGGTAGAGCATGCGGATGTTGATCGGCTGGTCGTCGACCACCAGCACGCAGCTGCGCCGCAGGCTGCGCTGCGCGTCGGCGGCGCTGCCGTGGCCTGGCGAGGGCGGTGGGGCCGTATCGGTCATGAGGCAAGCGAGCCGAGCAGACTGCGGCAGGCGGTGAGCGCGAGGTCGAAATCCAGGACGGCCATGGCCTCGTCCAGCGTCTTGAGCGGGCCGGTCTGCACCCTCGTGCCGAGCGCCGGACGCAAGGATTCGAACACATCCATCGCCCGCATGTCGGCATGCCCGAGCAGTTCGATCAGCTCGGTGAGGGCCTGGCGGATGCCGCTGGTGTCGCGCGAGCTGACCAGGGGCATGGGTTCACCCAGCGAGGACTCGATCAATGCGAGTCCGGCGCGGGCCTGTTCGGCGGCGCTCACCAGTTCGGCGATCGCATCCGGTTCCGGGACGGTGGTGCCGGTCTTGACCGCGGCTTCGATGCGCCCGGCCATCTCGGCCAGGCGCGAGGCCCCGAGCATGGCGGCGAGGCCGCGCAGGGTGTGCATCTCGCGCACCGTGACCGTCGGGTCCGCGGTTGCGCCGACCGACTGCAGCCGGCGGGTCATGTCCGGCAGGTCGGCGGCGAAACCGTGCAGCATGCGCAGGTAGATGGCGGTCTCGCCCTCGATCCGCGCCAGGGCGGCCGGCAGGTCGATGCCGTGCCGGGCGGCGTCGGCCACCAGGGCGGCCGGCAGGTCCATCGGGCTCGACAGGTTCAGGGCTGCCGGCATGCCGCCCTGGGTCGCCGGCGCCACCGCGCCAGGCCGGGCATGGCGCAGCAGCGCGCCGACCAGCGCCGCCAGCTCGAAGGGCTTGCCGACATGGTCGACCATCCCGGCCGCGAGGCAGGCCTGGCGATCGCTGTCGGAGGCATTGGCGGTCATGGCGATGATCGGCAGGTCACGCAGCCCCAGCCGCCCGCGGATCTCGGCAGTGGCGCTCAGGCCGTCCATCTCGGGCATCTGCAGGTCCATCAGCACCGCATCGAAGGGCGGATCGGCCTCGGCCACCGCGGCCACGCCCAGCCGGCCGTTGCCGGCCACCTCGACCAGCGCACCCTCCAGGCGCAGCAGTTCGCGGGCCACCTGCTGGTTGTTCGGATTGTCCTCGACCAGCAGCACCCGCAGGCCGGCCAGTCGCTGCACACGGCCTCGCCGTCCGCCGGCGTCGGCGGGCTGCTCGCCCACGAGCTGTCGGCCGCGGGCGTCGGCCACCGCGTCGAAGAGCATCGAGGCGGTCACCGGCTTGACCAGGAAGCCACCGATCAGGGCCTGCTGGGCCGGGTCGCGCCCGGCGAGCAGTTCGCGGGCGTGGGCGGTGACCATCATCACCAGACAGGCCTCGGGCAGGGTCGTGGAGCGACGCAGCCGCTGGCTGGTTTCCCAGCCATCCATGCCGGGCATCATCCAGTCGACGAAGATCGCGTCGTAAGGCCGGCCCTCGGCCGACGAGGCCTCGGCGAGCTCGATGGCCTGCTCACCGCTCTCGGCGAGATCGACCTGCCAGCCGAGCGTGCCGATCATGGTGGCCAGCACCTCGCGCGCGGCCGCGTTGTCGTCGACCACCAGCACGCGCAGCCGTGTCAGCGCGGGGTCGAGCAGCGCGCGAGGATCGGGCGCCGGGCAGTCGACCACCGGCAGGCGCAGTCGGAAGCGGAAGGTGCTGCCTTCGCCGAGCGTGCTCTCGAGTGCGATGCCGCTGCCCATCAGCGAGAGCAGCCGCTGCGAGATGGCCAGACCCAGGCCGGTGCCGCCGTAGCGCCGGGTGGTGGAGGCCTCGGCCTGCGAGAAGCCGCGGAAGATCTGCGCCTGGTGCTCGGGCGCGATGCCGATGCCGGTGTCGCTCATCGCGAACTCGATCAGCGCGTCCTGCCCGTTGTTCTCGAGCACCTTGACCGACAGCCGGACCTCGCCGTGCTCGGTGAACTTCACGGCATTGCCGCCGAGATTGATCAGCACCTGCTGCAGGCGCATGTCGTCGCCGAGCAGGCCCCGCGGCAGCGCCGGATCGACATCGAAGAGCACTTCCACATCCCTGTCGCCGATGCTCGCCGACAGGATCACCGAGAGGTCGCGCAGCAGCCGATCGAGCCGGAAGGGCTTGGGGTCGAGGCGCATCATGCCCGCCTCGGCCTTGGAGAAGTCGAGGATGTCGTTGAGCAGGCCGAGCAGCGACCGGGCCGAGCTGTCGGCCTTGCTGGCGTAGTCAAGCTGGCGCTGGCTGAGCGGCGTGTTGCGCAGAAGGGTCAGCATGCCCAGCACCGCGTTCAGCGGGGTGCGGATCTCATGGCTCATGTTGGCCACGAACTCGCTCTTGGCCTGGTCGCTGCGCTCGGCCACCTCCTTGGCCGCCCGCAGCGAGGCCTCGATCGCCTTGCGGTCGGAGATGTCGGTGCGGATGGCGATGTACTGCTCGGGCCGGCCGTCTTCGCCGAGCAGCGGCACGATGGTGGCATCCACCCAGTAGACCCTGCCGTCGCGCGCGCGGTTGCAGATCTCGCCGCGCCACACCCGACCCTGCGCGATGGTGGCCCAGAGGTTCTCGAAGAAGGCCGGCGGGTGCTCGCGCGAGCCGATGATGCGGTGGTTGTTGCCGATCAGCTCCTCGCGCGTGTATCCGCTGATCTGACAGAAGCGGTCATTGGCGTAGGTGATCGCGCCATCGGGGTCGGTGATGCTGACGATGGCATGCTGGTCGAGCGCGAACTTCTGGTTGTCGAGCGCCCGCCGGCTGGCTTCGCGCTCGCGCATCAGGCTCGCCGTGCGGTTGAATAGCTCCACCACCTGGCGGATCTCCACTGGCGCGCCCACCTCCATCGGCGCGCTGGTCTGCGCGCTGCCCGAGGCGAGCGCGAGCTCGAACTCGCGCAGCCGCCCCAGCCCGCCCAGCCAGCGGCTCACCAGGATGCGCACCAGCGTGAGGCCCGCCGCAAGCGCGGCCAGCCCCATGGCGAGCGCCAGCACCGACAGGTCCCAGAGATCACCGGCGACGCCGCGCGCATCGAAGTGCAGCCTCAGCACGCCGTAGTCCTTGCCGCCCACCGAGACCGCCCGGTTCACATCGTAGAGCTGGCGCTCCACCCAGTCGGTCAGTGGCTGGGGCGGCTGGCCGCGGGTGGGCGCGCGGCTGGTGGCCTGGATGCGCCCGCCACCGCGTTCGATGAAGGAGGCCGAGTCGAACACGGAGTCCTGAACCGCCTTGTCGAGGATCTTGCGCACGGTGTCGTAGTCGCCGATCACCACGCTGTCCTGCACCGCCTGCGCCACCACTTCCACCAGCATCACCGAGGCCTGCTGGGTGTTCTCCACCTGGTGGGTGAACTGGTGTCGCATGAAAAGCGCCAGACCGCCACCGAGCAGGATCAGCAGGCTGGCGCCGTAGAGCGCGAACACCCGGTTGACCAGCGAGCGGGGCAGCAGCCGTTCCAGGTGACCGAGCAGGGGCGGCATCGCAGGACGGATCGGCTCGGTGCTTCAGCGCAGGCTGGGCGGCGCCGACTGGTAGAAGGCGCGGTAGGCGCCGTATTCCGAGCCATTGGAGGCCACGAAATGGGTGGTCGACGGCAGTTTCACGAGCTCGGAGCTTTGCGCCAGCACCCGCTGTCCGGCCGGGTCGGTCTTCATGTCGAGGAAAGCCCTGGCCACTGACTGAAGGTCCTTGTCCGGCACCTTGCGCGAGGCCATGAGCGCCAGATCGTGCAGCGGCTCCGACTGCCAGAGTGCGCGCAGGGCCTGGTTCTCGCGCCGCGACCAGCCTTCCGCAAGCTGGGTATGGGTGCCGGCGGCCTTGACCTTGCCGCTCAGCAGCTGGGCGAAGGCGCCATCCATGTTGCCGCCAAAGACCACCTGCACATTGATGTTGCGCTTGAGCAGCTGGGCATAGGAGAACTTGTAGGCCACCGTGGCCTCGGGGCCGGGGAAGGCCACCTGCTGGCCTTCCAGCTCCTCGAGGCGCTGGATCGGCGAGGAGGCCAGCACCACGATCTGGCTGTGGATCGGCGGCGTCTGCCGACGGCCGAACACCCGCCAGCCCATCTGCTCGCGCTCCGGGCTGAACATGTGGTTGGAGAACAGGAACTCCACTTCGTTGGCGAGCACATAGGCGGTGGTGTCGGCCGACGTGCGCCCGATCTTGAGCTGCAGGCGCACGCCGCTGCGCGCCGACACATGCTCGATGATCGGATTCCAGTACTTCGCGGTGAGCTCGATGCCGTACTGGTTGACCGGTGAGAAGCGGTACGGGGTCGACTCCTGGGCAGCGCTGCGGCGCGGCAGGGCCGCAGCCCCGACCATGCCCAGGCCGGCCAGCAGCAGCGGGCGGCGATGATTCATCGGCAGGCTCATGCGGGTTGCCTCCAGGTGATCGGCTCAGTCACGGAAGTTCTCGTAGCCCAGCGGCACATCGGTGATCTCCTTGCGCAGCAGTGCGATCGCCGCCTGCAGGTCGTCGCGCTTGGCGCCGGTGACCCGCACGGTGTCGCCCTGGATGCTGGCCTGCACCTTGAGCTTGCTGTCCTTGACCAGCCGCACGATCCGCTTGGCGAGATCGCCGCTCACGCCGTGCCGGATGGTGATCGGCTGCTTGAGCTTGTCGCCCGAGATCTTCTGCGGATCGCCGTTTTCGAGGAAGCGCACATCGACGCCGCGTTTGGCGAACTTGGCCAGCAGCACATCGCGCACCTGGCCGAGCTTGAAATCATCGTCGGCATACGCGGTGAGTTCGCGTTCCTTCTGCTCGATACGGGCGTCGGAACCCTTGAAGTCGAAGCGGTTGGCGATCTCCTTGTTGGCCTGGTCGAGCGCGTTGCGGACCTCGACCAGGCTGGCCTCGGAGACGATGTCGAAAGAGGGCATGGTTTTCCTTTCGGGTCGGCCGGGCCGGCGTTCAGCCCAGCGGTTTCTCGAGAAACACCGCCCGGCCCAGGGCGGGGTCGAGCGCGTAGGCATGAAAGCCTGCCTGCTCGTAGGCGCGCAGTGCGCCGGTGTTGCCTTCCAGGACCTCGAGGGTGAGCTTGCAGCAGCCACGGGCCTGGGCCTCGGCCTGCGCCGCCGCCAGCAGCGCGCGGGCGATGCCCCGGCGCTGAAAGCGCGGGCTCACCGCAATGTCGTGGATGTTGAGCAGCGGCCTCGCGCGGAAGGTGGACACGCCTTCGAAGCAGTTGATCAGCCCTGCCGGCTCGGCACCGACGAAGGCCAGCCAGCCCAGGAAGTGCGGGCGTGCGGCGAGCACATCGGGCAGCGCCCGGCGGGCCGCATCGTCGAGCGGATAGCCTCGCCCGGTGGGACCGCTGGCGTATTCGTCGAGCAGGTGCAGCAGGGCGTCGCGGTGCACCGGTGCGTCGAGCCGGGTTCGGGTGACGGTGACGGGTTCGACGGGGGTGGACGACATTCCTGCCATCTTAACCCTGCGCCGCTCGAGGCCAAACCGCCCCGGCCGCCGAATGGCTCAGCCGCGTCGGGCCTCCAGCGCCTCCCAGCGCTCCAGGCAGCCCATCAGCTCGGTCTCGATCGCCGTCACCCGCTCATTCATGGCCCGCAGGCTGGCGGCTTCGCCATCGCCGCCGCGGTAGGTGGCCGGGTCGGCCAGCCGCGCGGCGAGCTGCTGCTGCTCGGCCTCCAGCGCCGAGATGCGCTCGGGCAGGGCCTCGAGCTCGCGCTGCTCCCGATAGCTGAGCTTGGCGCGTGCGGGATCGCGGCGGGCCGACGGCGGCGCTTCGGCAGGGCCGATGCCCTGTGTCGGCAAGGGGCGGGACCGATCCTCGCCGGCCGTGCCTGCCCGGGTGGCCGGTGCCGTCGTCGACGCTGCCGCCCGCTGCCGGGCCGTCTCGACATCGCTCCAGCCGCCGGCGTACTCCTGCCAGCGACCCTCGCCTTCGCTGGCCAGGGTCTGGGTGACCACCGCATCGAGGAAGGCCCGGTCATGGCTGACCAGCAGCAGGGTGCCGGGATAGTCGTCGAGCAGTTCCTCGAGCAGCTCGAGCGTGTCGATGTCGAGGTCGTTGGTCGGCTCGTCGAGCACCAGCAGATTGGCCGGCCTGGCGAACAGGCGGGCGAGCAGCAGGCGGTTGCGCTCCCCGCCCGAAAGCGTGCGCACCGGCGAGCGGGCGCGCGCCGGCTCGAACAGGAAGCGTTCGAGGTAGCTCATGGCGTGGATCCGCTGGCCGGCGATCTCGACCCACTCCGAGCCCGGCGAGATGGTGTCGACCACCGTGGCCTCGGGATCGAGCTGCTCGCGCAGCTGGTCGAAGTAGGCGAGCTGCAGCTGGGTGCCCAGGCGCACGCGGCCGGCATCGGGGCGCTGCTGGCCGAGCAGGGTACGCAGCAGCGTGGTCTTGCCCGCGCCGTTGGGGCCGACGATGCCCACCCGGTCGCCGCGCTGGATCAGGCAGCTCACCTCGTGGAGCACGGCCCGGCCGTCGAAGCGCACCGTGGCCTCGATCAGCTCGGCCACCAGCTTGCCGGACTTCTCGCCGGCGTCGACGGCGAGGCGGGCCCGGCCGATGCGCTCGCGACGGGCCTCGCGCTGCGCCCGCAGGGCCTGCAGGCGGCGCACCCGGC
>NZ_CEXFHW010000099.1:0-14749 GCF_982640115.1 Quisquiliibacterium sp.
AGGCGGCCGAGGTGGCCGCGGTGCTCGGCTACCCGGTGATGCTCAAGGCCGCCGCCGGCGGCGGCGGGCGCGGCATGCGTCGCGTCGAGCGGGAGGCCGACATCGCCGAAGCCTTCGACCGCTGCCAGGGCGAGGCGCAGGCGGCCTTCGGCGACGGCTCGGTCTTCGTCGAGAAGTTCGTCGCGCGGCCCCGGCACATCGAGGTGCAGGTGCTCGGCGATGGCCGCGGCGGGGTGGTGCATCTGCACGAGCGCGACTGCTCGGTGCAGCAGCGCAACCAGAAGGTGGTCGAGATCGCGCCCGCGCCCGCGCTCGATCCCGGCCTGCGCGAGCGCGTGCTGGCCGACGCGGTTCGTCTGGCGCGCGCCGCCTCCTACCTGAACGCCGGCACGGTCGAGTTCCTGGTCGATCCCGAGAGCGGCCAGCACTGGTTCATCGAGTGCAATCCGCGCATCCAGGTCGAGCACACCATCACCGAGCAGGTCACCGGCATCGACCTGGTCGAGTCGCAGTTCCGGCTGGCCGCCGGCGAGTCGCTCGCCGATCTCGGGCTGCCCGACCAGGGCGCCGTGCCGGCGCCGCGCGGCTTTGCGATCCAGGCCCGGCTGGTGAGCACCGGCACCGGCGTGCTCACCGCGTATCGCGAACCCACCGGACCGGGGGTGCGGGTGGATGGCTGCGGTTATGTCGGATTGGCGCCGCCGCCGCAGTTCGACCCCTTGCTGGCCAAGCTGATCGGCCAGTCGGGCTCGGCGCGCAGCTTCGCCTCGGCAGTCGATCGCACGCTGCGCGCACTCAACGAGTTCCTGGTCGCGGGCGTGCCCACCAATCGCGAGCAGCTGCGCGCCATCCTGGGCCACCCGGTGTTCCGCAGCGGCGATGCCCGCACCACGCTCCTTGCCGAGGAGCCTTCGCTGGCCGCGCTCGCCCCGGCGGCAGCCGCGCCCCAGGGCGCCGATCAGACCGCCCTGCGCTTCCTCGATCAGCAGGCTGCGGCCCTGGTGCGCGGGGCGCGCCCGGCGGCCGCGCCGGCGCCGGCGGGCCGGCCCTCGCTCGCGGTGCCCGATGACCAGCAAGGCGTGGCCTGCCCGATGGCCGGCACCGTGCTGGCGCTGTCGGCGCAGGTGGGCGACACCGTGCGCGCCGGCGACACGCTGCTGGTGATCACCGCCATGAAGATGGAGACCGCGGTCACCGCGCCCTGCAGCGGCACGATCACCGACCTGCAGCCCCTGACGGTGGGCGAAGCGGTGTCGGCCGGGCAGGTGGTGGCGCTGGTGCGTCCCGAGGCCGGCGCGGCGGCGGCCACCGGCGCCGAGATGACCGGCGGCTGGGCGCCGGTGCTCGCCGAGGTGGCCACGCTGCAGGGCCTCGCCCATGCCCGCCTGAGCCCCGCCTCCCGCGAGCCCGGCGTGGTGCGCCAGCGTGACCGCGGCAAGCTCACCTGCCGCGAGCGCATCGCCCGCCTGCTCGATGCCGGCAGCTTCCGCGAGGTGGGCAGCCTCGCGGGCTTCGCTTCCTATGATGCCGACGGCGGCATCGCCGACTTCACCCCGGCCAACCATGTCGGCGGCTGGGGGCGCGTCGAAGGCCGCACCAGCGTGGTCTGCGCCGACGACTTCACCTCGCGCGGCGGCCATGCCGACGGCTCGATCGCCGCCAAGAGCGTGTACCTCGACCGGCTCTCGGTCGAGATGCGGGTGCCCTCGGTGCGCATGCTCGACGGCTCCTCGGGCGGCGGCAGCGTGGCCGCGATGGTGCCCAAGCAGGAGAAGGCCGGCGAGTCGGCGGTGCAGGAGAGCACCGGCGCCATCCAGGCCGGGCGTCCGCGGGTCACCGGTGGCGGCGGCTCCTTCCTGCCCGGGCATCTGCACAGCACGCTCTACACCGAGCAGCTGAACACCGTGCCGGTGGTCAACCTGCTGCTGGGCAGCGTGGTGGGCATCGGCGCGGCCAAGGCGGTGCTCGGCCATTTCTCGGTGATGGTGCGTGACATCTCGCAGCTCTTCGTGGCCGGGCCGCCGGTGGTCAGCCACGCGATGGGCTACGAGGTCACCAAGGAGGAGCTCGGCGGCTGGCACATCCATTGCACCAACGGCTCGGTCGACAACCTCGCCGAGTCGGAGGACGAGGCCTTCGGGATGGCGCGCCGCTTCCTGTCCTACCTGCCGCCAAGCGCCTGGGAAGCGCCCCCGGTGCTGCCCCCCGATCCGGCCGACCCGCCCGACCGGCGCGAGGACGAGCTCTTCACCATCGTGCCGCGCAAGCGCACCACCACCTTCGACATCCGCCGCGCCATCCGGCTGATGGCCGACAAGGGCTCGTTCTTCGAGGTGGGCGGGCTGTGGGGCACCGACCAGGTGACCGGCTTCGTGCGCTTCAACGGTCATCCCATGGGCGTGATCGCCTCCGACAGCCGTCATGTGAACGGCGGCGCGCTCACCGCCGACGGCTGCGACAAGCTGCGCCGCCACCTCGACCTGTGCGACAGCTTCCACCTGCCGGTGCTCAACCTGGTCGACAACCCGGGCTTCGCGGTGGGCATCGAGCACGAGATGGCCAGCACCATCCGCAAGGGCGGCGAGTGGATGGTCGCCTTCGCGCAGGTGAAGGTGCCGATCTTCACGGTGCTGATGCGCCGCAGCTTCGGCGTGGCGGGCAACAACTACGCCACCCCGCGGGCTTCGGTGTCGGTGCGGGTGGTGTGGCCGGCGGCCGATGTCGGCGGCATTCCGCCCGAGGGCGGCATCGAGGCCGCCTACAAGCGCCAGCTCGCCGAGGCCGCCGACCCGGCCGCGCTGCGTGCCGAGATCAACGCCCGCATCGAGAGCGCGCGCGGCCCGATCGGCCCGCTGAACCGTTTCCAGATCGAGGAGATGATCGATCCGCGCGACACCCGCCGCCTGGTATGCGAATGGGTGGAGAATGCCTATCGCATCGTGTCACAGCCGGCGCGGCTGATGCCGCGCGCCCTGCAGTTCCGACCCTGACCTCGCCCGCAACGGGCGCCAAGACACAACGAGGAGGAAGACAGCATGCGTGATCTCAACGGAAAGGTGGCCTGGGTGACCGGCGCGGGTACCGGCATCGGCGAAGGCGCCGCGCTGGCCCTGGCCGGCGCCGGTATGACCGTGGTGCTCTCCGGCCGGCGCAAGGCCGAGCTCGACCGCGTGGCCGCCGCCATCGCCAGCCGGGGCGGTCGCGCCCGGGTCGCGCCGCTCGATGTCAGCCATGCCGACGCGGTGCAGGCGGTGGTCGACGGCATCGTGGCCACCGAGGGCCGCATCGATGTCGCGGTCAACAGCGCCGGCCTGAATGTGCAGAAGCGCCACTGGAAGCACCTGTCGCGCGCCGACTGGGATTCGGTGGTGCGCATCGACCTCGATGGCGTCTTCTACTGCTGCCATGCGCTGCTGCCGGTGATGCGGGCCCAGAAGGACGGCCTGATCATCAACATCTCCTCCTGGGCCGGCCGGCATGTCGGCGCGGTCACCGGCCCGGCCTACCACGCCGCCAAGTTCGGCGTGAACGCGCTCACCGAGACCATCAACATCGAGCAGGGCCTGCACGGCATCCGCGCCACCGCGATGTGCCCCGGCGAGGTGGCCACGCCCATCCTCGACAAGCGCCCCATCCCGGTCACGCCCGAGCAGCGGGCCCAGCTGGTGCAGCCCGAGGACTGCGGCGAGACCGTGCTCTTCCTGGCCCGCCTGCCGGCCCATGTCTGCATCAACGAACTCACCATCAGCCCCACCCTGAATCGCGGCTATGTCGCCGCGGCGCGGGCGCTGCCGGAATAGTCCGCGGCCTCGCCCCCTCACCCCTCACACGGAACCAGGAGATCCCATGTCCGCCGTCCTGAAATCCCCGAGCACCGAGATGACCGACGCCGAGTGGCAGGCCCGCTGCGAGCTCGCCGCCCTCTACCGCGTTGTCGACCATCTCGGCTGGACCGACATCATCGCCACCCACATGTCGGTGCGGGTGCCCGGTGAGCCCGACTGCTTCCTCATCAACCACTACGAGGAGATGTTCCACGAGATCACCGCCTCGAGCCTGATCAAGATGGACATGGACGGCAATGTCCACGGCCGTCAGGGCCGCTTCAACAAGGCGGGCTTCACCATCCACAGCGGGGTCTACAAGGCGCGGCCCGACGCCAACTGCGTCATGCACACCCACACCCGCGCCGGTGCGGGTGTGGCCATGCTGCGCGACGGCCTGCGTCCGATCAGCCAGGACGCCATGCTGGTGCTCGACGATGTCTGCTACCACGACTACGGCGTGCCGGCCACCCAGGAGGAGTGCGACGCGCTCGGCCTGAGCGTGCAGCGCGGCAGTTGCGTGGTGCTGCGCAACCACGGCCTGCTCACGCTCGGTCCCACGCTCCACGGCACGATGTTCAACCTGTACATGCTGGAGCGCGCCTGCGAGCTCGAGCTGATCTCGCGCAGCTTCAGCGAGCCGCCGGTGCTGATCGCCCCCGATGTGGTCGAGCAGTTCGCCGAGCGCATGCCGCGCCTTCGCGCCGAGGCCACCTGGGGCCTGCAGGAGTGGCAGGCGCTGTGCCGGACCGTCGAGGCCAAGGGCGCCGACTTCCGCCGCTGAGCCGCTCCCGGGTGGCCGCTGCGTCGCGGTCTGGTCGCGATTGCATCGCGGCGCACGAGCCACCGATCCGCCGTTCGCGTCGTTCATCCGGAGAGACCGTCATGTCAATCAGCATCCGACCTCTGAACCCCTTCTTCGCCGGCGAGGTCTCGGGCGTGAACCTCGCGCAGCCGCTGTCGGCTGCCGAGGTCGCCGAGCTCGAGGCCGGCATGGACCGGTATGCCGTGCTGGTGTTCCGGGGACAGCCGCTGACCGACGAGCAGCAGATGGCCTTCGCGATGCAGTTCGGGCCGCTGGAGAACGCCCATGGCGGCAACATTCCCATTGCGGTGTCCGACCGCCGGATCCGCGTGGGCATGAACGATGTCTCCAACCTCGACAAGCAGGGCCGCCCGCTCGCGCCTGACAGCCGGCAGCGGCTGTTCAACCTGGGCAACATGCTCTGGCATTCCGACAGCTCGTTTCGCGCGGTGCCGGCGAAGTACTCCATCCTGTCGGCACGGCTGGTGAATCCGCGCGGCGGCAACACCGAGTTCGCCGACATGCGCGCCGCCTGGGATGCCCTCGACGACGACACCCGCGCCGAGATCGACGGCCTGGTCTGCGAGCACTCCCTGATGCATTCCCGTGGCGCGCTCGGCTTTCCGGAGTGCACCGAGGAGGAACGGCGGCTGTGGCACCCGGTGCGCCAGAGCCTCGTGCGCACCCACCCGGTGACCGGCCGGCGCTCGCTCTACCTGTCGGCCCATGCAGGTGCCATCGTCGGCATGGAGACGCCGGCGGCGCGCATCCTGCTGCGCGACCTCAACGAGCATGCCACGCAGCCGCAGTTCGTGCATGTGCACCGCTGGCAGCTGCACGATCTGGTGATGTGGGACAACCGCCAGACCATGCACCGCGTGCGCCGCTACGACGAGCGGCTGCCGCGCGACATGCGCCGCACCACCGTGGCCGGCGATGCCATGACCGTGGCGCAGGCGGCGTAAGGCCATGAACCACGATCCGGTCGATGTGCTGATCATCGGTGCCGGCGCCTCGGGCGCGGCGGTGGCCTGGAGCCTGGCCGACACCCGTATGCGCATCCTGTGCCTGGAGCAGGGCGACTGGGTCAAGCCCACCGACTATCCCAGCAATGGCCGCGACTGGGAGGCGCGCCAGCTTGGCGAGTTCAACTTCAGCCCCAACCGCCGGGCCCGGCCCACCGACTACCCGGTGAACGAGCGCGAGTCGCCGATCAAGATCGCCAACTTCAACGGCGTGGGCGGCGGCACGGTGCTCTATGCCGGGCATTTTCCGCGCTTTCATCCCTCCGATTTCCGGGTGCGCAGCCTCGATGGCGTGGGCGATGACTGGCCGATCGACTACGCCACCCTCGAGCCCTACTACGCGCTGAACGACCGCATGATGGGCATCTCGGGCCTGGCCGGCGACCCGGCCTACCCGCCCAAGCAGCCCATGATGCCGCCGGTGCCGCTGGGCAAGGCCGGCGCCACCATGGCCGGCGGGCTCAACGCGCTGGGCTGGCACTGGTGGCCCTCGGACAGCGCCGTGGCCACGCAGGACTATGAAGGCCGGGCGCGCTGCATCAACCTGGGCCACTGCATCGGCGGCTGCGCCCAGGGCGCCAAGGCCAGCACCGACATCACCTACTGGCCGCAGGCGATCCGCGCCGGCGTGCAGCTGCGCACCCGGGCTCGGGTGCGCGAGATCACCGTCGATGCGCGGGGCATGGCCAACGGCGCCATCTACTACGACGCCGAGGGCAGGGAGCACTTCCAGCCGGCCGAGGTGGTGATCATGGCCTGCAACGGGGTGGGCACGCCGCGCATCCTGCTCAACTCGCGTTCGGCGCGGTTTCCCGACGGGCTGGCCAACCGCAGCGGCCTGGTCGGCCGCAACCTGATGTTCCACCCCTACGCCGCCGTCCATGGCTACTTCGAGCATCCGCTCGACGGCCATCACGGCCCCGGCAACAGCCTGTGGAGCCAGGAGTTCTACGAGACCGACCGCAGCCGCGGCTTCGTGCGCGGCTACACCTTCGAGTTCACCCGCGGGCGCGGGCCGGTGCTCACCGCGCTGGCCGGCATGAGCTCGGGGCGCGTGCCCTGGGGCGAGGGCCATCATGCCGCCTACCGGCGGCTGTTCGGCCGCAGCACCGGGCTGGTGGCCATCTGCGAAGACCTGCCCGAGGAGCACAACACCGTCACACTCGACCCGGAGCTCACCGACGGCAACGGCATTCCGGCCCCGCGCATCCGCTACACCCTGAGCGAGAACAGCCAGCGCATGCTCGCCCATGCGGTGGCCCGGGGCAGCGAGCTGATGCGCGCGGCCGGCGCCCGCGATGTCAGCACCGAGGCGCCGCTCGCCGTGGGCGGCTGGCATCTGATGGGCACTGCCCGCATGGGCACCGACCCGGCCCGCTCGGTGGTCAACCCCTGGGGCCGCAGCCATGATGTGAAGAACCTCTTCATCGTCGACGGCAGCATCTTCGTGACCTCCGCCGGCGTGAATCCCACCTCGACCATCCAGGCGCTCTCGCTCTACATCGCCGACCAGATCAAGCAGCGCCTGGCCAACCTCTTCGACTGAGCCCGCCCCATGAGCACCCGTCCCGTGATCCCGGTGTCTGCCGAGCCCGCCCAACCCTCGCTGGGCCCCGAGCAGCTGCGCGCCCTGCGCTGCCTGGTCGGGGAGATGATTCCGGCGAGCGCCGAGTACCAGGTGCCCGGCGCCGATGACGAGACCATCTTCGCCGACATCGTCGCCACCCTGCGCCCGCACGCCCGGCTGGCGTCCGATGCGCTCGACGCGCTCGCGCAGGCCGCAGGCGGCTGCCTGGCCGATCTGCAGGGCGCGGCCCGTGCCGACGCCATCACCGCGTTCCGGGCGGGCCGCGCCGCGCTGGTGTCGCTGCTGGTGAGCGTGACCGTGCAGTGCTACTACCGCGACGACCGCGTCATGCGCTCGCTCGGCATGGAGCCGCGGCCGCCCTTCCCACAGGGCTTCGAGGTGGAGCAGGGCGACTGGTCGCTGCTCGAGCCGGTCAAGGCGCGCGCGCCGATGTACCGGCGCGCACCCTGAGTTGCTGCGCTCGCATCCGGGCCGGGGCGCGCGCCGGCGCCGCCTGCCCGGTCACTCGTAGGCGAGCAGCACCTCGTCCATCGCCTTCTCGAGGTCGGCGGCGGTGGCGCAGTGGATGAGGTGATTGCAGAAGGGCCGGTAACGCAGCATGCCGCTGTCGCCCGAGCCCCAGCGCCCTGGCGGCTCGGGGCACAGCCACACCACCCGCTTGGCGCGATCGGCGATCTCCTCGAAGAGGTCGAGGCGCAGGTCGCCGTAGTTGCTGCGGCCGTCACCGAGCACCAGCACCGTGGTGCGACGATCGATGGTCTCCCAGTGGCTTTCGCGCAGGTCGGCCAGCGCCTGGCCGTAGTCGGTGCTGCCGCCGCCCACGCGGTCGATGATGCGGCGCATGGACAGGTCGGCATCGAAGCTGCGCAGGTCTTCGCCGACATCCTGCAGGCGCGATGAGAAGGCGTAGGCCTCCAGGTCGGCCACGCCCTCGCGCAGCGCGTACAGGAACAGCAGCAGGAAGCGCACATACTGCGCGACCGAGCCCGAGACATCGCAGATCGCGACGATCTTGGGCTTCTCGGTGCGCTTGAGCTTCCAGATCAGGTTGAAGGGCACGCCGTCATTGCCGGCGTTCGAACGCAGGGTGCGGCGCAGGTCGAGCTGGCTGCGGTTGCGCAGCTTGCGGCGGCGCTGGTGGCGCACCGCCAGACGCTTGGCCATGCGCGCCACCACCGCGCGCATGCGCTCCATGTCGCGCGGGCCGAGCTGCTCGATGGCGCGGTTGAGCACCACCTCGTCGAGGAAGGCCTCGGTGGCGTTGCGCCCGAAGACCTCGAAGCGCCGATCGACATGGGCGCGGGCCTCGCGGGCGAGCGTGGCCCGGGCATCGATCATTTCCTGGGCGCGGGCCTGGGCGGCCTCGGACGGGTCGCGCAGCGCGTCCAGCAGCCTGGCTTCCAGGGACTCGATGCCGAGTTCCTGCAGCATCCGGCGCACGAAATACGCGGTCTGCGAGGCGAAGCGGATCTCGTCGGCGCCCACCGCAGCCGCGGCGCGCTCCATCGCCATGGCCATGCGGTCGGCATCGCCCGACTGGGCGAGCTCGAGCAGCGCCTCGGTGGGATCACCGCCGCCGCCGCCCTGCGACTGCCCCCCCTGGCCGGGCTGCGGACTGCCGCCGCCGCCGGGCTGGGATTGCGCGCCCTGGGGCTGTGGCGCGGCCTGCGCCTCGTTCTGGTCGGAGGATGCTTCGCCCTCGCGCGGCTGCGGCCTGGCCTGCTGCGCGGGAGGACGGGCCGCGGCGGCCGGGTTGAAGTAGAGCTCGAAGAGCTGGTCGTGGATGAGCTTTTCGTCCTCGGACTTGGCCAGCACGATGCCCAGCGAGTGCTTGAGCGCCTGGCGGTCCCGATAGCCGATCACATCGAGCGCGCGGGCGGCGTCGATCGCCTCGGCGGTGGACACCGCCGCGCCGGCGGTGCGCAGCGCGCGGATGAAGCTGGTCAGCGCGCGTTCCATCCGCTCAGCCCGCCGCCTGGCCTTCGGCGAGCGCAGCCGCGGTGAGCTGCTCGACCTTGCCCTGCACCTCGGTGATGTCGCCCTGGCGCTTGAGGATGACATTGAGGGTGTCGCGCACCAGCGCGGGATCGAGCAGGTCGGCGTGCAGCAGCATCAGGGTGCGTGCCCAGTCGACGGTCTCGCTGATCGAGGGCAGCTTGCGGATGTTCTCGTCGCGCACCGACTGCACGAAGGCCACGAGCTGGCGCAGCAGCGATTCGGAGATCTCGGGCACGCGCGAGCGCACGATCTCGCGCTCGCGGTTGGCCTCCGGGAAGCCGATGTGCAGATGCAGGCAGCGGCGCTTGAGCGCATCGCCGAGCTCGCGGGTGTTGTTCGAGGTGAGGATCACCAGCGGCGGCACCTGGGCCGAGATGGTGCCGATCTCGGGCACGGTCACCTGATAGTCGGAGAGGATCTCGAGCAGCAGCGCCTCGAACTCCTCGTCGGACTTGTCGATCTCGTCGATCAGCAGCACCGAGCCGCCGGACTGCTCCATCGCCTTGAGCACCGGCCGCGGCTCGAGGAACTCGCGCGAGAAGAAAAGATCCTGGAAGCCGGCGAGCTTGGCGAACGACGACTGCAGGGTGTCGGCATCCTCGATCAGGTGGTTGATCTTCTCCTTGAGGATCTGGGTGTAGAGCAGCTGCTTGCCGTACTTCCACTCGTAGAGCGCCTTGCTCTCGTCGAGGCCCTCGTAGCACTGCATGCGCAGCAGCGCGAACTGCAGCGAGCGCGACAGCGACACGGCGAGATCGGTCTTGCCCACGCCGGCCGGGCCTTCGATGAGCACCGGCTTGCGCAGGTGGTGGGCGAGATAGACCGCGGTGGAGATCTGGCGGGTGGAGATGTAGCCGACCGAGAGGAGGGCAGCGGTGACCGCTTCGATGGAAGACAGTCCGGGGGGCGTGGAAACGGAAGTCATGCGGCTCCGGTGGTCGACGGCGGCTGGGCCTGGAGGGCGGCTTCGTAGCCGGGGTAGGAATGCTTGAGGGTGGCGCTGTTCAGCAGGGTCTGCGCCATCAGGCGCTCGCCGGCGGCATCGAGGATGTCGGTGCGGATCCAGCACGACTCGGTGCGGCGGCTGTCGGATAGCGCCACCACCTCGCGGCGGATGAGGTAGGGCTCGTCGACGAAGAGCGGGCCGTTGATCAGGCGGATCTCGAGGTCGGCGAACAGGCCCACCGCCGGGCTCCTGATCGGCCAGGCCGCCTGACGGCTGGTGTACTGCGCGAGCACGCTGATCATCTCGATGGGGATGATCGGGCGTCCCCACGGCGAGGCCGAGGCATCGTGGTACCAGGGCGAGGTCTCGGTGATCACCGCGAGCTTCTGGCGCAGCGAGAAGGGGTAGAGATCGCCCATGTGCTGGTCCATTGCCATGCGCACGAGCTCGTCCTGCGCGCCGCGCAGGCCCACCCGCATGTCCTCGAGGATGATCAGCCGGCCGGGCGGGCGCAGCTGCGCCATGCGCTGCTCGAGCAGGCTGTGCGGATGCTCCGGCCCCAGGCTGGCGCTGGCCTCGAGCACCGGCGTGCCGTCGGCCTTCTCGGCGCGCACCCGCGTGGCGCGCACGCCCGGCCCCGGCATCTCGACGATGGCGCGCACCTGCTCGCCCTCGACCACCATGTTCTGGTAGTGCGCCGACAGGCAGCCGCGCTCGAACCACGCCTGGCCCCAGAGCTGCGCGAGCAGCGGGTCGAACTGGCTGAAGTGGGTGGGGCCCTCGATGGGGCCGGCGCGAAAGCCGAGCTTCTCGGCCATGGCGTCGTCGTGGATGGACGAGTGCCCGCCATAGGCCTGATCGGCGAGCATCTGGCGCGGCTCGCGCAGCGGGCCCTGCAGGGTGAGGGGGGTGTCGAACATCGGCCGGCTCAGGCGGCCTGCAGGTGCGCGGGGTGGCGCAGGTCGGCGTCGAGGGCCGGGCCCATGAGGTCGATGAAGTTGTCGCTGTAGAAGCGCCGCCGCGCCTGCGGCGACACCGAGCCGAGCGACTCCTCGAAGCGCTTGAGGGGATGGCGGCCGCCCTCGATGTGCGGGTAGTCGGAGGAGAACAGGCAGACCTCCTCGCCGCTGTTGGCGATGATCCAGCCGGCGTCCTCGTGCGGATAGGGCGCCACCCGCAGCTGGCGGCGCACGATCTCGGAGGGCTTGGCCGAGAGCCGGCGCAGCCGCTCCTCGTTCTTGATGAAGGCATGCGCGGCCGAGTCCATGGCCCGCATCCAGGCCGGCAGCCACGATGCGCCGAGTTCGATGGCGCCCCACTTCAGCCGAGGAAAGCGGTCGAACACGCCGTCGAAGATCAGGGTGGCCAGGGTCTGCATCGGCGCCTGCGGAATGGGCATGTAGCTCACGGAGGTGAAGTTGTCGTCGCCGCCATGGAAGTCGGGCACCGGCGGCAGGCCGTTCAGCTTGTAGACCGGGTTCATCTTCTCTTCGCCGCCCACATGCAGCACCACCGGCACACCGGCTTCCTGGGCCAGCGCCCAGACCGGGTCGAGGCCGATGTGGCTGGGCGAGTGCCGGCGCGGGCACAGCGACGGGATCATGAGTGCGCGCGCGCCCAGCGTGATGGCCAGCCGGGCGGTGGCCAGGGCGCGGTCGAAGTCCTCGAGCGGCACATAGGCGGTGGCCAGCAGCCGGCGATCGACCCTGCAGAAGTCGGTCATCATGCGGTTGTGCGCGTCGGCCGCGGCGTAGCACAGCTCGAGGTCGTCGCCCTGATCGAGCCCGAAGTTGCCCAGGCAGAAGGTGGTGAACACCAGCTGGCTGGCAAAGCCGAGCAGATCGAGCGCGTGCGGGCGATCGGCTTTCAGGAAGGCGCCGTGCGCCTCGTAGTTCTTGCGCAGCAGGATGTTGGCATCGACCCCGGCGCGAAACGCCTGCTCGGCATGGGCCTGTGCCGACTGGCCGGGGCGCTCGTTGCCGCGCCGGGCCTGCCAGGCCGGCAGCGCGTGGAAGCGCGACAGCAGCCGCGGCTCGAACCAGGGGTCGAGGCAGTCGGCCAGTTCCATGAGATGGCTGTCGGCGTCGTGGATCAGACGCCCGTTGGCGTAGGCCATGGCGGAGTTCCTGATGGGCGGGGTGGCGGGCGGCGGCCGGAACTGCTGGCCGCCGGGGTGGCGTGCAGGGACTATACCGCCGCGCCGCCGGCCTCCGGCCACTGCCAGTCGGCGTAGCGCTCGCGCAGTTTCGCTTTCCAGAACTTGCCGGTGGAGGTTCGTGGAATGGCGTCGATGAACGCCACCGCATCGGGCAGCTGCCAGCGGGCAAAGCGCGGCGAGAGGAATTCGCGCAGCGCCTCCGGCGTCAGCGTCTGGCCGGGCTTGAGCACCACGCAGGCCAGCGGCCGCTCGGCCCACTTCGGGTGGCTGACCGCGATCACCGCGGCTTCGGCCACGGCCGGGTGGGCCATGATCGCGTTCTCGAGGTCGACCGAGCTGATCCATTCCCCGCCCGACTTGATCAGATCCTTGGTGCGATCCGACAGCCGCACATAGCCGTACTCGTCGATGGCCGCCACATCGCCGGTGCGCAGCCAGCCGTCGTCGGTGAACTTCTCGGGGTCGCGGGCCACCTCGTGATAGCTGCCGGTGATGTAGGGGCCGCGCACCTGCAGCTCGCCCACCTCCTGGTTGTTCCAGGCGCACTCGCGGCCGTCGTCATCGACGATGCGCAGATCGACCAGCGGCACCGGCACGCCCTGCATGGCCTGCCGGCGGAAGAGCTCGTTCTCGTCGGCGCCGGCGAGCTCGGCCTTGCGGTACGACATGGCCGCCATCGGCGAGGTCTCGGTCATGCCCCAGGCCTGCTTGATGAGGATGCCGTGGGCCGCATAGGCGCGGATCAGCGCCTCGGGCACCGCCGAGCCGCCGACCAGGCTGCGCATGCCGGCGGGCAGCTTCCAGCGACCGGGATTGGCCTCGTGGTTCTGGATCATGGTGAGCCAGATCGTGGGCACGCCCAGCGACAGGGTGGGCGGGTCGACCTGCATCTGGTCGAGCAGGTCGTCGGCGTGCAGGTGCGGGCCGGGGAACACCAGCTTGGCGCCGACCATCAGCGCCATGTAGGGCACGCCCCAGGCATTGGCGTGGAACATCGGCGTGACCGGGAACACCACATCGGTGTTCGACAGCGCGCCGTTATCGGGCAGGGCCGCCACCAGGGAATGCAGCACCGTGGAGCGATGGGAATAGACCACGCCCTTGGGCCGGCCGGTGGTACCCGAGGTGTAGCACATGGCCACCGGGTCGTCTTCATGATGCGGCGGGAAGCTGACGTCGGCCGGCGCGCGCGCGAGCAGCTGCTCGTAGTCGTCGATCGCCGGATCGCCGGCATGCGGATCGCCGGCGCGGGTGGCCACCGGCGCGCCCGAGAACGGGAACACGATCACCCGCTCGAAACGGTGCAGGTGCGCGAACTGCTGGTAGAGCGGCAGCAGGATGTCGTCGATGATCAGGAAGCGGTCGGCGGCATGGCCGGCGATCCAGCCGATCTCGTCGGGCGAGAGCCGCAGGTTCAGGGTGTGCATCACGCCGCCCGCGGCCGGGATGCCGAGGTAGCACTCGAGATGGGCGTGGTGGTTCCAGCACAGCGTGGCCACCCGGTCGCCCTTGCGCAGGCCGGCGGCAAGCAGGGCCGAGGCCAGGGCCCTCGTGCGCTGGTGGTATTCGGCGTAGATGTGCCGGCGGTAGGTCTTGTCGGGCAGGCGCGAGACGATCTCGGTGCGCGGGAACAGGCGCCCGGCGCGATCGAGGAAGTGGTTCAGCGACAGGGTGGCTTGCTGCATGGTGGCGTGCATGAGGCTCTCCTCGGGCGATGCGATTGCGCGAATTGGGGCAGTGCGGGCGGCGGCGTTCGGCGTGGGGCGTTGCTCAGCGCGATGCGTTGCGCGCGCCGGGCGGCAGCGCGCCGCGGCCGGCGAATCGCGCTGACGGGCCGAGGGCCTCGGCGATGCGCAGGCACTCGTTCCACTTGGCCATGCGCTCGGAGCGGGCGAAGGAGCCCACCTTGAGCTGGCCGGCGTTCCAGCCCACCGCGAGGTGGGCGATGGCGACATCCTCGGTCTCGCCGGAGCGCGCCGAGATCACGGTGGACCAGCCTGCCAGGCGTGCGGCCTCGAGCGCGGCGCGGGTCTCGGTGACGGTGCCGGCCTGGTTGGGCTTGATCAGCGCGCAGTTGCAGGCCGGCAGGGCCGCGGCCTGGGCGATGCGCGCCGCGCTGGTCACCAGGAAGTCATCGCCGATGATCTGCACGCGATTGCCGTGCAGGCGGGTGAACTCGGCCATGCCGGCGGGGTCGTCCTCGGCGAGCGGGTCTTCGATGGAGACGATCGGGTAGGCCTTGAGCCAGTCGCCGAGCAGCGCGATCAGCCCGGCGGTGTCGAGCTCGCGCGATTCCAGGCCGAGCCGGTAGCGGCCCTCGCGGCCGAACTCCGAGGCGGCGATGTCCAGCGACAGCGCCATGTCGGCGCCGGGCCGCAGGCCGGCGCTCTCGATGGCGCGCACCA
>NZ_CEXFHW010000100.1:0-14639 GCF_982640115.1 Quisquiliibacterium sp.
CGCGATCGAATACCAGCGCCCTGCCCTCGCCCGACAGGCACAGCACCCGGTCATGCTCGGGCGCGAAGACCCCGGGCGCAAGCGGCTCGTCGCCCTCGTCAAGGGTGAGGAAGGCCTTGCCCTGACGGTTGCGGCCGCCGAGATCACCGGCCTGGCAGACCAGCCCGACACCCTGCCGGGTGGCCAGACACACCCCGGCGTCGGCCGCAGCCGCAAAGAGATGATCGAGCCGCGTGCCCGCTTCGAGCTCGACCAGGGTGGTGATCGGCACGCCGTCACCGCGGGCCGAGGGCAGCTGCGAGACCGCCACCGAATACACCCGGCCGTTGCTGCCCACGCCGTAGACCGAATCGGTGGTGCTCACCTCCCACGCACCGGAGAGGCTGTCGCCGGCCTTGAACTGGAAGGCGGCGGCGTCATGACCGTGCCCCTGACGGGCGCGTACCCAGCCGCGCGCCGAGATGATCACGGTGACCGGCTCCTCGACCACGCGCACGCCCAGGACGGCGCGCCGCGACTCCTCGATGAGCGTGCGGCGGTCATCACCATACTGCTTCGCATCCTGCTCGATCTCGCGCACCACCTGGCGACGCATGGCGGCCGGACTGGCGAGCAGCGCCTCCAGCCCGCGCTTGCGCTCGACCAGCTCGGCCAGCTCGCGCTCGATGCGCAGGGTCTCGAGGCGCGCGAGCTGACGCAGGCGGATCTCGAGGATGTCATCGGCCTGCCGCTCGGTGAGGCCGAAGCGCGCGATCAGCGCCGGCCGCGGCTCGTCGGATTCGCGGATGATGCGGATCACCTCATCGATGTGCAGCAGGATGAGCTGCCGCCCCTCGAGGATGTGGATGCGCGCATCGACCTCGGCCAGCCGGTGGGCCGCCCGGCGGGTGACGGTCTCGAGCCGGAACCGCGCCCACTCGCCGAGCACCTCGACCAGCCCCTTCTGGGCGGGCCGGCCGTCAAGACCGATGCACACCAGATTGACCGCGAGGCTGCTCTCCAGGCTGGTGTGGGCCAGCAGGGTGGTGAGCAGTTCCTGGGGCTCGATGCGCGAGCTTCGCGGCTCGAACACCAGGCGCACGGCGGCGTCCTTGCCCGACTCATCGCGCACGGCATCGAGCACCGCCAGCACGGTCTGGCGCGTCTGGAGCTGTTCCGGCCCGAGCGACTTGCGACCCGTCTTGACCCGCGGATTGGTCAGCTCCTCGATCTCCTCGAGGACCTTCTGAGCCGACACGCCATGCGGCAGTTCGGTCACCACCAGCTGCCACTGCCCGCGGGCGAGATCCTCGATGACATGGCGGGCACGCAGCCGCAGCGAGCCGCGGCCAACGGCGTAGATCTCGCGCAGGTCGGCGGGCGACGAGATGACCTGGGCGCCGCCCGGAAAATCGGGGCCCGGCATCAGCGCCATCAGCGCATCGAGCGAACTGTCGGGCTCGCGCACCATGAGGGCGGCGGCCGCGGCCACCTAGCGCAGGTTGTGCGGCGGAATCTCGGTGGCCATGCCCACGGCGATGCCCGAGGCGCCGTTGAGCAGCATCATCGGCAGACGCGCCGGCAGCTGCCGCGGCTCGCGGGCCGAGCCGTCATAGTTGGGCACGAAATCGACCGTGCCCTCGTCGATCTCGTCGAGCAGCAGCCTGGCATGACGGGTGAGGCGGGCTTCGGTGTAGCGCATGGCCGCCGCACCGTCACCGTCGCGCGAGCCGAAGTTGCCCTGACCGTCAATCAGCGGATAGCGCAGCGTGAAGGGCTGGGCCATGCGCACCAGCGCCTCGTAGGCCGCGGTGTCGCCGTGCGGGTGGAAGCGGCCCAGCACATCACCGACCACGCGCGCGGACTTCACCGGCTTGGCGCCTTCGGCAAGGCCCATCTCGTTCATGGCGTGCAGGATGCGCCGCTGCACCGGCTTCTGGCCGTCGCCAAGGTCGGGCAGTGCCCGCCCCTTGACCACGGAGATCGCGTAGTCGAGGTAGGCGCGCTCGGCGTAGCCGGCAAGGTCGAGCGACTGGCCGGCCGAGGGCGGCGGCAGGTTGGCGAACAGGTCGTCGGTCATCAGATGTCCACCTCGGCCTCGTTGCCGCGCGCCTCGAGCCAGGCGCGCCGCGCCGCGGCCTCGCCCTTGCCCATGAGCATGGTGAAGCGCTCGGACGCGGCCTGCTCACCCGCCTCGCCCACCCGCACCGGCAGCAGGCGCCGCGTGTCGGGGTTCATGGTGGTCTCCCAGAGCTGCTCGGCGCTCATCTCGCCCAGCCCCTTGAAGCGGGAGATGCTCCAGGCGCCTTCGCGCACCCCTTCCTTGCGCAGCCGGTCCTCCACATGGCGCAGTTCGCCGTCGTCGAGGCAGTAGAGCTTGCGCATCGGGCGTCGGCCCTGGGCCGGGACATCCACCCGATAGAGCGGCGGCCGCGCGATGCAGACATGGCCGCGCGCGATGAGCCGCGGAAAGTGCCGGTAGAAGAGCGTGAGCAGCAGCACCTGGATGTGCGAGCCGTCGACATCGGCATCCGAGAGGATGCAGATCCGGCCGTAGCGCAGCCGGGAGAGATCGGGCTCGTCGGCCGCGCCATGCGGATCGACCCCGATGGCCACGGCGATGTCGTGGATCTCGTTGTTGGCGAACAGCCGGTCGCGCTCGGTCTCCCAGGCATTGAGCACCTTGCCGCGCAGCGGCAGGATGGCCTGGAACTCCTTGTCGCGCCCCTGCTTGGCCGAGCCGCCGGCGGAATCACCCTCGACGAGGAAGAGCTCGTTGCGGGTGAGATCGGTGGACTCGCAATCGGTGAGCTTGCCGGGCAGCACCGCCACGCCGGAGCTCTTGCGCTTCTCCACCCGCTGCGCGGCACGGCTGCGGGCCTGGGCCTGGCGGATGACGAGTTCGGCCAGCCGCCGGCCCTGATCGACATGCTGATTGAGCCAGAGCTCGAGCTGCGGGCGCACCAGCGAAGAGACCAGCCGAAGCGCATCGCGGGAATTGAGGCGCTCCTTGATCTGGCCCTGGAACTGTGGATCGAGCACCCGTGCCGACAGCACGAAGCTCGCCCGCGCGAACGCATCTTCGGGCAGCAGTTTCAGCCCCTTGGGCTGCAGCGAGTGCAGTTCGATGAAGGAGCGGATGGCGCCGAACACGCCGTCGCGCAGCCCGGCCTCGTGGGTGCCGCCGGCGGTGGTGGGAATGAGGTTCACATAGGACTCGCGTACCAGCGGCCCTTCCTCGGTCCAGACCAGCACCCAGTGAGCGCCCTCGCCTTCGGCGAAGCTGTCATGGCCGGCGGGGTAGCGCTGATCGCCCTCGAGCGGCGGGATGAGCGGCTCGGGTGCGCCGCCCTGGGCCAGCGCCTCGCGCAGGTACCCGCGCAGGCCTTCGTCGTACTGCCAGGACCAGTCCCGGCCCGATTTCTCGTCGGCCAGGCGCACCCGCACCCCGGGCAGCAGCACCGCCTTGGACTGCAGCAGGCGGATCAGGTCGGCAAGCGGCACCTGCGCGCTGTCGAAATAGCGGGGGTCGGGCAGGCAGCGCACCCGGGTGCCGCTGCGGCGGTCACCGCGGGCAGCCGGACGTGAGGCCAGCGGCCTGGCCACCTCGCCACCGGCGAAGCCGATCTCGCTCACCTGACCATCACGCCAGACCGTCACCTCGAGCCGGCTGCACAGGGCATTGGTCACCGACACGCCCACGCCGTGCAGGCCGCCCGAGAAGCTGTAGGCGCCGCCGGCCTGCTTGTCGAACTTGCCGCCGGCGTGCAGCCGGGTGAACACGATCTCGACCACCGGTGCCTGCTCCTGCGGATGCAGGCCCACCGGAATGCCCCGGCCGTCATCCTCGACGCTGACCGTGCCGTCTGCGGCGAGATGGACCGCAATCTCGCGGCAGGCGCCCGCGAGCGCCTCGTCGGCGGCGTTGTCGATCACCTCCTGGATGATGTGCAGGGGGTTGTCGGTGCGCGTGTACATGCCGGGCCGTTGCCGGACCGGCTCCAGGCCCTTGAGGACCCGGATGGAGGCTTCGCTGTAATCGCCTTTGCGTGTCGCCATGGAGGATGCTCGGAGAGACGGCGCGCATTGTACCGGCGCCCGCCGGATCGGCACCTCAGCCCTTCAGGTCGCCAAGAGCGCGATCCGCCTCGATCCCCCTGCCCGGCTGACACCGGCCGCGGCGCCCGGGGAGGCGCCGCATGCCGGCCATCGGGCCTACTTCTTCGCCTCGCCGGCAGCCGGCTCGACGCTGTGCTTCTCACCGGTCATGTCGACATCGCCGCCGCCCTTCATCAGCAGCAGCATCGCAAGCCCGGCGATCACCACGAATCCAACGATGATCTTCCACATGCTTGGCTCCGATCATTCCTGCTCGAAGATGTCGACATCCTTGGTCTCGCGCACGAACAGCATGCCGATGACGAAGGTGACCATGGCGATGATGATCGGGTACCACAGACCGTTGTACATGTTGCCGGTCTGGGCCACGATCGCCAGCGCGGTGGCCGGCAGCAGGCCGCCGAACCAGCCGTTGCCGATGTGATACGGCAGGCTCATCGAGGTGTAACGGATGCGGGTGGGGAAGAGCTCCACCAGCATGGCCGCGATCGGGCCATAGACCATGGTCACATAGATCACCAGGATGGTCAGGATCAGCACGATCATCGGCTTGTTGACCTTGGCCGGATCAGCCTTGGCCGGATAGCCCGCAGCCCGAAGCGCATCGACGACTTCCTTCTTGAAGGCGGCATCGCGTGCCTTGGCCTGATCGGCCGGCAGGCCGGCCGCCGAGTACGACTCGATCGACTTGTCACCGATGGTGATCTTGGCCGTGCCGCTGCCCGCCGTGTTGTCATAGCTCACCGAGTTGGCCGAGAGCACCTGCTTGGCGATGTCGCAGGAGCTGGTGAACTTCACCGTGCCGGTGGGGTTGAACTGGAACGAGCACTCGGCAGGGTCGGCCACCACCGCCACCTTGTTCTTGGCCTGCGCCGCGGCGAGGTCGGGGTTGGCCGCCTCGGTGAGCGCCTTGAACAACGGGAAGTAGGTCAGCGCGGCGATCAGGCAGCCCGCCATGATGATCGGCTTGCGGCCGATGCGGTCGGACAGCGAGCCGAAGACGATGAAGAAGGGCGTGCCAAGCACCAGCGAAGCGGCGATCAGCAGGTTGGCGGTGGCGCCATCGACCTTGAGCGCGCCGGTCAGGAAGAACAGCGCATAGAACTGGCCGGTGTACCAGACCACCGCCTGGCCCGCGGTCAGGCCGACCAGGGCGAGGATGACGATCTTCAGGTTCTTCCACTGACCGAAGGACTCGGACAGCGGCGCCTTGGAGGTCTTGCCCTCCTCCTTCATCTTCTTGAAGGCCGGCGACTCGTTCATGCTCAGCCGGATCCACACCGAGATGCCGAGCAGCACGACCGACACCAGGAAGGGAATCCGCCATCCCCAGTCGGCGAAGGCCGCCTCGCCGATCGCGGTGCGAACGCCCAGGATCACCACCAGCGACAGGAACAGGCCCACCGTGGCGGTGGTCTGGATCCAGGAGGTGAAGGCGCCACGCTTGCCAGGCGGCGCATGCTCGGCCACGTAGGTGGCCGCGCCGCCGTACTCGCCGCCGAGCGCCAGGCCCTGCAGCATGCGCAGGATGATCAGGATCACCGGCGCGGCGATGCCGATGCTCGCGTAATTGGGCAGCAGACCCACGATGAAGGTGGACACGCCCATGATCAGGATGGTGACCAGGAAGGTGTACTTCCGTCCGATCATGTCACCCAGCCGGCCGAACACCAGCGCACCGAAGGGCCGCACGATGAAGCCGGCCGCAAAGGCGAGCAGCGAGAAGATCGTGCGCGAGGCCGGGTCGAGCGCCGAGAAGAACTGGTTGCCGATGATGACGGCGAGCGTGCCGTACAGGTAGAAGTCGTACCACTCGAACACCGTGCCGAGGGAAGAGGCGAAGATCACCTTCTTCTCCTCGGCGGTCATCGGCGCGCCCGAGGCCGCCTTGCCGTTCATTGTCGTTGCCATCGCGTCTTCTCCTTGGTGGTATGGGCGGCTTGTGCCAGCCGACCGGCGGAGTCTGTGGGGACGCGCTGACACGCCCCTGACGCGGTGCTTACGCGAACCTGACTGGTGCGACCTCCGGTTTCAGACCCAGGCCTGCAGCACGTAGTCGTAGACCGCACGACCATTCATGAGATCGACCCGCTGCAGACGGATGCGCAGCCCCTCGGGGGTACGGACGAGGCTGTGGCGATAGGTGCCGCCAAAGTGCCTGACATCATCACGGCGCAACTCCATCATCTGGAAGCGCGAACAGACCTCGATGCCATGGGCGCTGGCCGACTCGATCACGACATTGCCCACCAGATGGCTGGTGGCCCACTGCGGCGCCTGCGACCAGGCATTGGGATGGTTGAGCCGCCCCATGCGGATCTCCATGATCAGCCGGTCCTCGGCGAAGATGGAGGGCTGGCCCACCCAGTCGGTCTGTTCCTGCGCGATCGGCATCCAGTAGACGCCGTCGTCGGCGAACAGTCCGATCCAGTCCTGCCAGCATTTCGCGTCGAGCAGCGCGGCCTGGCGGTACAGGAAGTTCTCGACCTCGCGCTGCAGGTCGTGCGGGGTGGCCGGCACCGCCGGCACATACTGCGTGCCCTGCACGGCCGCATGACCGCGGCCGGTGTGATCGGGTGCGATCGATTCCGCACCGGTCATCGACTCGATCGCCTCGATGATCACCCCGCCGTCGAGGGCCTTGCCGACCAGGGCGGTGGTGTCGGTCTTGCTGTCGCCGCTCATCTCAGGCCTCCGCGGCGCCATCGGCGCCCATGTAGTCGGACCAGGCCCGGAACTGGTTGCGCATCACCACCTCCGAGGTGCCATGGTTGGACATCAGCACCCCGTCGACCTCGGTGTCGCCACCGGCATCACGGTGCAGGCTGACCCACTCGCCGCCCTGCGACTGCAGGCCCCACTGCGCCTTGGTCCAGTTCTCGAGATCGTCGGCATTGATCGGCGTGGCGGGCGAGTTGACCAGGTTGAAGTACCACATCGACCGCCGGTAGATCGCCTCGGGCACGCCCTTCAGCCGGAAATGCCAGATCTCGGAAAGGGTGCGATCCGCCGCCACCGGCCGCAGGCAGCGCAGCTGTTGCAGCGGCGACTGCACCGAGAGGTAGGGATAGATCAGCACATGGTGGATGTTGCGCGAGAGGTATTCCTCGGCGCGCGCCTCGCCATAGGCCTCGCGCAGCAGCGCCTCATGGGCGAGCGTGTCAGGGTCGGTGGGACGAAGGCCCATGTAGCCCTTGAGGATGCCGTGGCCATGCGGGAAATTGACCGTCTGCACCGAATCCCACTGGTCGAAGCTCGACGCGAAGGCCGACAGGTAGTGGAAGTGCAGCGGCGGCGTGCCGCCCTCGGCACGGATGCGGTTCTCGACCCGACGCGCGGGCACGCCGGTGGACTGATGGGTGACCGAGGGGTGCAGCGCGTCGAGCTGGTTCTCCATGAAGAACTTCCAGTTCGAGTGCTGCATGACCCGGTGGCAGTAGGGCACGACCTCGACCTCGCCCACCGGCGAGCGGTCGCACATGTCGTCGAAGGCCACCCTGGCTTCGCCAAGGAACTCGCGCAACGAAGGGCCGTCGTCGGCAAGGCTGGCAAACACGAAGCCGCGATAGCTGTCGACCCGCGCGGCCCGCTTCACATGGCAATCGGGGTTGTCGCGATTCATGCGGGTGCCCTCGTAGCCCCTGGCCAGCGGCAGCGCGCGCAGACGGCCGTCGAGGTGGAAGGACCAGGCATGGTAGGAGCACACGAAGCCGGTGCCGGTGTTGCCGCTCTGGTTGCCGCACAGCTGCACGCCGCGATGCGGGCAGCGGTTGTAGAGCACCCGCACCGAGCCGTCGCGATCGCGCACCATGATCATCGGTTGACGGCCGATGGTGAGGGTGTGGTAGTCGCCGGCGCGCGGCACCTGGCTCTCATGGCCGCAGTAGACCCACGCCTGCTCGAAGATGCGCTCCATCTCGAGATCGAAGATGGCGGGGTCGGTGTAGACGCTGCGGTGGACGCGGTCGGGCTCGACCAGGGCCTGTAGATTCATGGGCAATCCTTGGAGGCGCGAAACCCCTAATGGTAGCCGGGCCGAGGCCGGCCTTGCTTCGACGGGCCTTCCGGGTCGGGCGGGCTACCCGTCCCGCAGAGGTTCAACCCGCCCGCTGGAAGCGGTCGGAGCGCACGGCGATGCCAGCGCGCTCGCGGTCCCAGGTGTCGGCGGTGACGCCCTCGCGCCGCAGTTCGGCCTTCATGACCTTGTTGCTCGGCGTCTTGGGCAGTTCGGCCACCACCCGCACATAGCGCGGCACCATGAAGTGGGCCATGCGTTCGCGCAGGAAGGCGATCAGCTCGGCGGGATCGAGGCTGGCGCCCTGCATCGGGGCCACCACCACCAGCACATCCTCTTCGCTCATCTCGTTGGGTACGCCGATAGCAGCCACCTCGCGAACCGCCGGGAAGGCCTGCACGTCGGCCTCCACCTCGAAGGAGGAGATGTTCTCGCCGCGGCGGCGGATCGCGTCCTTCTTGCGATCGACGAAGTAGTAGTAGCCCTGGGCATCGCGCCGGAAGGAGTCGCCGGTGTGGAACCAGCCGTTGCGCCACGCCTCGGCGGTGGCCTTCGGGTTCTTGTGGTAGCCGCTGTTCATGCCCCAGGGCCGGTCGGTGCGCACGATCATCTCGCCCACCGTGCCATCGGGCACCTCGCAGTCGTTGTCATCGACCAGCCGGACATCGACCCCTTCGCGCTTGCGGCCGCAGGTGCCGCGCACCAGCGGGTTGGGCTCGGAGATGATCGGCGTGGAGATCTCGGTCATGTTGAAGATCGTGTAGATCTCGCAGCCGAAGCGGCGCGAGAACGCGGCGATGTCGCCGGCCAGCGGCACCATGAAGGCAAGCCGCAGCGGCGTGTCGGCATCGTCGGCTTTCGGCGGCAGTTTCTCCAGGAAACTTGCCATCACACCGAGCAGGAAGGTGGCGGTGGTGCCGGTGCGGCGCACCGTGTCGAGAAAGCTCGCGGTGTCGAAGCGATCGACGAAGGCCACCGAGCCACCGCGCACGAACATCACGAAGACCACGCCCATGCCACCGATGTGGAAGAGCGGCATGTTCACCAGGAAGCGGTCTTCGCCGGTGACGCAGGGCCAGGTCTGCGGCCCGGCATTCGTGTAGATGTGCAGATAGCTGGAGAGCACCCCCTTGGACGGGCCGGTGGTTCCCGAGGTGTAGATGATCGATTGCGGATCCCAGGGCTCGATCGGGCGTGCCGGCGGTTCGAGGCGACCGTGGGTGGGCAGCAGGACATCGGCGTAGTGATGGGTGCGCAGACCGGGGCACGCGACGCGCTCGCCCACCACCACCGCGTCGGTGAGCGCCGCCAGCCCGATGCCGGTCATGCGCGGTGCCAGATCAGCATGCACGATCGCCAGGCGAGCGTCGGAGTTCTCGATCACATGGGCGAGCACCGCGCCCTTGTAGGCGGTGTTGATCGGCACGAACACCGCGCCCAGGTAATTCAGGGCGAAGAACACCCGCAGATGCTCGCGGCTGTTCGGCAACCAGACCAGCACATGATCGCCCTGGGCCACACCCAGGCGCTGCAGACCCAGCGCGGTCTGGACGATCAGGTCGCGGAAGTGGCGGTAGGTCCAGCGCTCGCCGTCATCGCCGAACTCGATGAAGACCTTGTCGGGGCACTCGCGAACCCACCGCTCCATGAGCGCGCGGGTGACCACCTGGTCGCGTGCCGGGATGCGCGGATCGGTGGTTTCGGGGCGCTCGGGGGCGGCGGCAACCTCAATCGCCAGGGCGGAAGCTGTCATGGAGGATCTCCTGCGGGAAGGCTTCGGATCGACGCGATTCTGAACGACACGCGCGGGCCGGCCAAATTCCGGGAACCCCCGCCCCTGCGATGGCGGCCGGCCGTGAAACACGGCACGATCGCCGCCATCAGGGCGGCGCTCGGCTGCGGACACGGGGTCCGTGGCGGCCTCGTCAATAACCGGGGATGCTGACATGGGACCACTGGCAGGCTTGAAGGTTGTCGAGATCGCGGGCATCGGGCCCGGGCCGTTCTGCGCGATGATGCTCGCCGACATGGGCGCCGATGTGGTGCGGGTCGACCGCAAGGAGTCCTCCGACCTCGGCATCCCGGTGGATCAGCGCTTCGGGGTGCTCGGGCGTGGCCGGCGCTCGATCGCGCTCGACGTGAAGGCCGCCGGTGACCTGGCCACGCTGCGTGGCCTGATCGCGCAGGCCGATGTGCTGGTCGAGGGCTTCCGGCCCGGCGTGATGGAACGCCTCGGTCTGGGGCCCGATCAATGTCTTGCGCTCAACCCACGGCTGGTGTTCGGTCGCATGACCGGCTGGGGCCAGGAAGGCCCGATGGCCAAGGCGGCCGGCCACGACATCAACTACATCGCGCTTACCGGCGTGCTGGCAGCCATCGGTCCGGCCGATGGCGTGCCGTCGCCGCCGCTCAACCTCGTGGGCGACTTCGGCGGCGGCGGCATGCTGCTGGCCATGGGGCTGCTCGCCGCGGTCTATGAGGCAGGCCGCTCCGGCAAGGGGCAGGTCGTGGACGCGGCCATGGTCGATGGCGCGGCGCTGCTGATGTCGAGCATCTACGGCCTGCGCGCCGCCGGGCGCTGGACCGACAAGCGCGAAGACAACATCCTCGACGGCGGGGCGCCCTGGTACGGGGTCTATCTCACCGCCGATGACAAGCCGGTATCGGTGGCGGCCATCGAGGCGAAGTTCTACGAGGAGCTGCTGCAGAAGATGGGTCTGGCCGGCGCCGGCCTGCCCCCGCAGAACGATCGCAGCGGCTGGCCGACCATCCGCACCGCTTTCACCGAGACCTTCCGCAGCAAGACCCTCGCCCAGTGGTGCGCGATCCTGGAAGGCTCGGATGCCTGCTTCGCGCCGGTGCTCACCATGGGCGAGGCGCCCTCGCATCCGCACATGGCCGCGCGCGGCACCTTCGTGACCATCGATGGCGTGGTGCAGCCCGGCCCGGCGCCGCGCTTCAGCCGTACGCCCTCGGGCATCCGCCACTCGCAGCCGGCCAGCGGCCAGCATGGCGATGAAATCCTGCGCGACTGGGGTGTGCGCGCCGGCGGCTGAAGCCGGGGGGTCGCGGGATCGCCGGCGCTGAGGCTCGGACGCGGGCCGCCTGCGTGCCGGCGAGGCGCGCGCCCCGGCGCCTCAGCCGCCCCCGCCCTGCCCTACCTGCTCGCGGGCCTGGGCCTGCAGCACTGCGCGCTGGATCTTCCCGGTGGAGGTGCGCGGGAAGTCGGGCAGCACCGCCACATGGCGCGGCACCTTGTAGTCGGCCATCTGCCCGCGGCAGCGCTCGCGCAGCCCCGCCGCATCGAGCGTGGCGCCCTCGTGCAATTGCAGAAACGCGAACCCCACCTCGCCCAGGCGCCGATCGGGCACGCCCACCACCACCGCCTGCCGGATCTCGGGCAGCGCCTGCAGCAGGCGCTCGATCTCGGCCGGATAGGCATTGGAGCCGCCGACGATGAACATCTCCTTCAGACGCCCGGTGATCTTCAGATAGCCCTCGACGTCGAACTGGCCGAGGTCGCCGGTGCGAAACCAGCCTTCGGGGGTGATCGCCTCGGCCGTGGCCTGCGGGTTGCGGTAGTAGCCCTGCATGACCAGATGACCACGCACCCGGACTTCGCCCACCTCGCCCATCGGGCGGGGCGCGCCGGTGGCCGGATCGCAGACTGCCACCTCGAACTCGCCGATCGGCCGCCCCTTGTTCTCGCAAAGCACCGACAGCGGCGCATCATGCTCGCTGAAGACCGTGGCCGCGGTGGTCTCGGTCATGCCATAGACCGCCTGCAGGGATTGCAGCCCGAGTTCGGCGCGGGCTGCCAGCGCGACATCGGGCGTGACCGGCGCGCCACCGATCCACGCCGAGCGCAGGCAGGAGACATCACGAGGTCGGCGCCGGATCGCATCCAGGCAATCGATGAAGTGGGTAGGGATGCCGCCGAAGATGGTCACCCGCTCCCGCTCGATGGTGTCGAGCGCTTCGTCGGGCACCCACTGCGCCAGGGTGACCAGCGTGCAGCCGAGCATCACCATCGGAATCACCGCCGTGAAGGCGCCGGCCACATGATAGAAGGGCATGTGTCCGAGGATGATGTCCTGGGGGCCGATGCGCATCACCCGCGCCACATTGGCGGCATTGCGCATCACCCGATGGCCGTGCACAGCACCCTTGGGGTGTCCGGTGGTACCCGAGGTGTAGACGATGATGACCGGGTCTTCGGGTTGCTCGGGCGCGAGCGAGGCCCCGCGGGCCAGGCGCTGCTCGCCCTCCTCGCGCACGGCCTGCAGGTGCGTGCACCCGGGGCGCGAAACCGCCTCCCACCAGACCACCGCGCGCAACTCGGGCAGTTGCGGGTCCTGCAGCCTGCCTGGCGTGCTGGCGGCCAGCGTCGGAACCAGCCCGTCGATCATGCCCGCGTAATCGATGTCCCAGAAGCGGTCCATGCCGATCAGCACCCGTGCGTCGGACTGCCGCAGGATGTAGGCCACCTCGTCGGGCTTGAAGCGGGTGTTGACCGGTACGAGCATGGCCCCCAGCCTCACGCAGGCCATCCAGACCGACACCCAGTCGGGGCAGTTGGTCATCCACAGGGCCACGCTGTCACCGCGGGCAACCCCGAGCGCGGCCAGGCCGTGCGCCAGCCTGTCGGCATCGCGATCGAGCGCCGCGAAGCTCAGCCGGCGACCCAGGCCGGTGACCGCGATGCGCTCGGGGGTACGCACCGCGGTATCCCGCAGCGCCTGGCCGATGGTGGCGGTGGTCCAGTCCATGCAGGGGCTCTCCACGATGGGCAAGTGGGCGGGCGGACAGCCGATCAGAGCGATTCGATGAAGAGCTGGGCGTATTCCTCGGCCGTGGCCTTGCGCGGGTTGCCGAAGTGCGCCAGGTCGGCCAGGGCATGAGGTACCAGGTCGGGGATCATCTCGCGGGTGACGCCGATCGCGGACAGGCCGCTCGGCAGGCCGATGTCGGCATTGCGCCGGGCCACCGCGGCCGCGATGTCGGCGCCGGCATCCAGGCCCATGGCCTGACGCAGCCGCTCGTACTTCTCGACGCAGACGGCAGCATTGAAGCGCAGCACCGCCGGCAGGATCAGCGCATTGAGCGTGCCGTGGTGCGCCTTGAGGTCATGACGCCGCCCCACGGCGTGGCTCATGGCATGCACCGCGCCCAGACCCTTCACGAAGGCAAGCGCACCCTCGGTGGACGCCATCATCATCTCCCAGCGGGCCTGCCGGTCGGTGGTGCCATTCGCCACCGCGGCCTCGATGGCGCGCCAGCCGCGGCGAAGCCCGTCCAGACCGATGCCATCGGCGGGCGGGTTCACGGTGGGCGCGAGCACGGCCTCGATGCAATGGGTGATCGCATCCATGCCGGTGGCGGCGGTCATGCGCGGCGGCAGTCCGAGCGTGAGCTCGGGATCGCAGACTGCCGATCGCGGGATGAACTGCGGGCTGGCGAAGGTGAGCTTGCGGCCGTCCTCGAGGATGATCACGAAGCCCACCGACACCTCGCTGCCGGTGCCTGCGGTGGTGGGCACGCAGATCACGGGGGCAACGCCACGGACCTTCTTGCCGCCACCCTGCATCGGGTCGTACTGCGCAAGCGGCTCGCCCGAGACCGCGAGCAGCGCCACGGCCTTGCCCAGGTCCATGGATGAGCCGCCGCCAAGGCAGACCACGCCATCGCAGCGCTCGGCGCGGTAGAGGGCCAGCGCCTGCAGCGTGGCGCTTTCGGTGGGATTGCCCGGCGTGCCGTCGAAGACGGGGGCGCCGGCCGAATCGGGCACGGCCGCGAGCACCCGATCGAGCAGGCCGGCGGCGCGCACCCCGACATCGGTGACGAACAGCGGGCGGGTGATGCCCAGGCGACGGAACTCGTTGGGCAGCACCTTGATGGCGCCGACATCGAAGTGGGTGGTGGTCAGGTACGTGAGAACGGGCATGAGGATCTTTCAGAGACTGAGGTAGGTGCTCCAGAGGGTCCGGTCGGCGTCGAGCGCCGCCGAGCTGCCGCTCCAGGCCACCCGGCCGCGCGCCAGGATCACATGGCGGTCAGCCAGGCCGATCAGGCGATTGACGTACTTGTCGACCACCAGGATGGTCTGCCCGCTGCTTCGCAGGGCGGCCAGGCAAGCCCAGATCTCCTCGCGGATCAGCGGGGCGAGCCCTTCGGTGGCCTCGTCGAGGATCAGCAGCCGCGGGTTGGTGACCAGCGCGCGGCCGATCGCGAGCATCTGCTGCTCGCCACCCGACAACTGGTTGCCGAGATTGTCGCGCCGCTCGGCCAGGCGAGGAAACAGCCGGTACACGCGCGACGCGTCCCAGGGTTGGGCCGCACCGCTGCGATTGGCGGCAAACGCACTGAGGTGCTCGTGCACCGACAGATTCGGAAAGACCTGACGGCCTTCCGGGACCACCGCCACGCCCAATCGGGCAATGCGGTCGGACCCGGGCGAGTGCAGCGTCTGCCCGGCAAAGCGCACCTCGCCCGCCTTGTGCGCCAGCTGCCCGATCAGCGCGCGGAT
>NZ_CEXFHW010000101.1:0-14602 GCF_982640115.1 Quisquiliibacterium sp.
CTCGACCACGCCGCCATCCATGCTGTGGACCACATGGACACTGCCGGCCGGCACGATCCGACCGGCGCCGCGGGCGACCTCATCGATCTGGGTGACACTTGCCCAGACGCCGAAGCCCACGATCAGCAGCAGGGCCAGATAGATGATAAGCGTGCCGCCGCGAGGCGCCTGTTCTTCGAGGGCGATCTGAGCATCCCTGGCAAAGCCCTGGCCCGCGCCGCGATGCGGGCTCTGGACTGGATCGCCCCTGCCCGGATCGCGCGACGCGGTGGCAGGCTGGCGAGTATCGGTGTCGTTCGGAGACATGTTCATGAGCATCAACCGCGAAGAGCCGCCAGCACCTTCTGCCGGGGGCCGTCGAGCACGATTCGGGCATCGTCGACAACGATGATCCGGTCGACCAGTTCCAGCAGCGTGGTGCGGTGAGTCACCAGGATCAGCGAACGGTTGGCGCAGGCCTGCTTGAGCTGACTCACCACCCGCGCCTCGCTCTCACTGTCCATCGCCGAAGTGGGCTCGTCGAGAAGCAGCACCGGCGGCTCGTTGATCACTGCGCGTGCCAGCGCCACTGCCTGCCGTTGACCACCCGAGAGCGACTCGCCGCGCTCGCTCACCGGCATATGAATGCCCAGGGGATGACGCTCGATGAATCCGCGCAGCCCGGCGATCTCGGCGGCCCGAAGCACCGAGCTGTCATCGGCGTGGGGCGCCGCGATCGCGATGTTGTCACGCAGGGTGCCGTAAAAGAGCGTGGGCTCCTGCCCGAGGTAGCCGATCGAGGCACGGATCTCGGCCGGATCGATCTGCCTGCTGTCGATGCCGTCGAAGCGGATGGTGCCCGCGGTGGGTCGGTACAGGCCCAGGACGAGCTTTTCAATCGTGGACTTGCCGGAGCCGATCCGTCCGATCAGCGCCACCCGCTCGCCCTGGGCGATACGAAAGCTCACTTTGTCGAGTGCCGGCCTGGCATTGCCGGGGTAGGCAAAGCTGACCGAGTCGAACTCGATGTCGCCCTTGGGGCGATTGCGCATCACATAGCGCCCCTGGTCATCACGCTCCTGGGGCAGGGACATCATCCCGTTCACGCTCTCATAGGCGCTGCGGGTGCCATCCATCTGGACCAGCAAGGCGGCCAGTTGCGCCAGCGGCGCCAGTGCCCGGCTGGTGAGCTGCGTGCAGGCGATCAGCGCCCCCATCGACAGCGCGCTGTCGGCAATCAGGTACACCCCGAGCAAAACCGTGGTCACGGTCACCATCTGGGTGATCCAGGCCGTGGTCTGGGTGGTCGCGGTGTTGAGGAACTTGATCCGGGCTCCCTCCTGGGCCAGCATCCGCCCGCTCTCCTCCCAGCGCGCCTGCATCCGCCCTTCCACATTCATGGCCTTGACCGTCTCCAGGCCGATGAGGGTCTCGATGAGCGTGGCCTGCCGCTGCTGCGAGGCCCTCTGACTGGCATCGGTCAGCGGCTTCAGGCGGCGCTGCGCGAGCAGCGAGATGAGCACCACCAGGACGAATGCGACGGCGGTGGGCAGCGCCAGCCAGCCGCCGATCAGAGCCGTTGCGGCCAGAAACAGCAGCGCAAAAGGAAGATCGATCAGCAGCCCGAGCGATGCCGAGGTGAGGAACTCCCGCACGCTCTCGAAGGCGCGCATGTTGGACGCGAAGGCGCCAACCGAGCTGGGCCGGCTCTCCAGCCGGAGGTTCAGTGCCTTGGCCATCACCCGCCCGGACACCTCCAGGTCGACCTGCTTGCCGGCCACATCGATGAAGCGTGCACGCAGCAGCTTCATCGCCAGATCGAAGCCCAGCACCGCACTCACCCCGATCGCGAAGGTCCACAGGGTCTCGAAGGCGTTGTTCGGGATGACCCGGTCATAGACCGTCATCGTGAACAGCGGCATGGCCAGCGCAAAGAGATTGATCAGCAGGGAGGCGACCAGCACATCCCGGTAGGTCCGCCAGGGTTTGATCAATTCACCCCAGAACCAGTGGGTCTCCGAGAGGAAGCGCCGCTGCGGCGCCCTGTCATCGAGCGCGAACCGGTTCCTCACCGAGATCACGAAGCCGGCTGACTGCAGATTCAGCTCGCCCAGACCGACCGACACCAGCTCGCCGGGCGCCTGCGGGTACATCACCCGCGCCGTGGCGGCGTCGCGATCCACATCCACCACCAGCACCGCCTGTTCATCGGCCAGCAGCGCGATCACCGGGCAAAGCGGCGCGAGACGCGCGTCGATCGCTGCGCGGCTGACTCTGGCGACGAAGCCGGCCCGATTGGCCGCCCGCACGCACATCCGCGGCGACATGCCCTGGGTATCGATCGGCAGGCCGGCCACCAGCGCCTCGCGCGACATCGGCCGGCCCAGCACGCGGGTGGCCTCGTACAGGCACATCAGCAGCGGATCATCGACGACATCGGCGGGGTCGATCCGCCAGGCGCCCGTCTTCCGGGACGATTCCAGCGGCCCATCCGAACCGGGAGGCGCTCCGCCGTCCGGATGGCGTGACGGCCTGCGCTTGGGCGCGCGGCCATCATCCGTCACCGAAGGGGGCGCCGGGTGGTCTACTTCGTCAGAGGCGAGCATGCGCGGCTTTCAGGTGCGGCAAGGCTTCGGGGACCGGAAGATCAACCTCCTGTCCATCAGCCGGGGCGACGATCGGATCGGCCGGCGTACGCCCGACCCCCGCTGCCGGGACGAGCGCACCGCTCAGCCCGAGCAGCCGGACACGGGCCGTCATGAGGTCGTGGGCGGCGCCGGCCCGAAGGCGTCGGCTTTGCGCGAGTTCGTTCTCGGCATTGAGCAGGTCGAGCAGCGAGCGCTGGCCGATCTCGTACTGGACCTGGTAGAGCGCCCTGGCGCGCTCGACCGCGTCGGCATAACGGCCGGCGCTCTCGGCGGTCGCGAGCTGGCGCTGCCAGTCCGACCAGGCCACCCGCACCGTCTGCTCGACCGCAGCGCTGCGATCCTGCTGCGCCAGCCGTGCCGCATCGAGGCGGGTAGCCGTGTCACGGGCACGCAGCTGGTCTCCGCCGCCCGAGAACAGGTTGAGGTTGACCGTGACCAGCAGGCTGGAGCTCGCGGCATTGGGAAGCACTGCCGAGCGCGCCTCGAGGTCATGTCGCAATTCGAGCGCCGTCTTTGGATGAAACGCGGAGCGCCGGATGCGCAGTTCTGCATCCACCACAGCCACCGACTCGGCAGCCGCGCGCAGGCCGGGGGCGTAGGCCACCGCGAGCGAAACCATGCGCCGAAGGTCTGCCGGCAGCAGTCGCTCATCAGGATCGAGCGAAGGCAGCGTCCTGGGGGCCGAGGTGAGCGCGGTCCGCTCGAAACGCACCTGCGCCTCCCGAAGGTTCGCCTCATCGACAGCGAGCGCGAGCTGGGCGGACGCCACCCTGGCCAGTGCCTGCTCGAGATCGACGCCCCGCGACAGGCCGGCCTCGACACGCGATCGCACCAGGGCAGCGAGCCCCTCCAGATCATCCAGGCTGCGCCGGGCGATCCCGATCAGCGCACGATGCCTCTGCACATCAATCCAGGCCCGTGCAAGGTCCTGCAGCAGTTGATCCTCGGCATCGCGCAGCTCGAAGTAGCGCTGGTTGCCGATCCGGGCCTGGCGCTCGGCCTCGCCGCTGATCTCACCACCATCGTAGAGCACCTGCCGGGCCACCAGCGTTGCCCGCCGGCTCACCCCACCCAGTTCGACCGCGGCGCCGCCGGTGAAAGCATTGACCCGCTCACGCCCCGATTGACCGGCCAGGTCGAGACGAGGACGCCAGCCGGATCGTGCCGCCTCGACGGCGCGAACCTGGGCCTCGAGCACGGCACGCCGCTGACCAATCTCGGGGTGTTGCTCGAGCGCCCTGGCGGCAACCGCGCCGAAGGACTGGAGTTCGGCCAGGCCTCGGCCGGATTCGCTCGCGGCAGCCATCGACGTCATGAGCGCGCCGAAGAGGCACACCGCCCCCCGGCGGACAAGGCGAATCGGAATGGCTGACAAGCCCGGTGACATCGCGCGCAAAGGACTGGGATTTCGGCGGGATAAACCCCGACGATGCGCCAGCGGGTTGCGTGAGCGCGAGTGCGATCCGCGCAGCGGTCGTCATGCCTTGGCGAGCGGCGGCATCCCGCCGTCCTTCAGCAAGACACGACCACCCGACCCGATCGGGACTAGAGCGCCAGCCGCTCGGTGATCGTGCGCTCGAAATGCGCCAGGGCCGGCTCGTTGCGACCGAACACCGCCTCCTGCGGAGCACCGGCGAGGAAGTTGCGCAGCATCCCCTCGCTCGCCGGGAAATCCTCTTCGTCGACCGTGCGGATGGTGAGGTCGAGGTTGCGCTCCCAGTGAAGCCTCGCCTTCTCGGTCTCGACCGGGTCGGGCGTGTAGAAGTCCAGGTACATCACGCACTCATCGACCTTGCCCGGAATGGGAAACACCCGCCAGGTCTCGATGTGCCCGGTCTGGCAGACGAACACGGTGTTCGGAAAGAGCACATAGACCAGGGTGTGGTGCTTGAAGAAATCCCAATCCGCTTCAGGCAGGTCCTTCTGCGTCTCCAGGGAGCGCCGCGGCAGCACCTCGCGCAGGTGCATGCCGATCGGCTCGAACAGGCACATGTTCGGCACGAGCAGCGGAGCCACCGTGGTCCGGTGCAGCACCGCGAAGTGATAGGGCTCGAGGAAGGTGTCGATCACCATCTTCCAGTTCATCTTGCGCTGGATGACACGGGTCTCGAAGTGGTGGTGGTCAGCCATGCGATAACCGGCGAGTTCGGCATCGAGCGGGCCGAGATGCCCGGCGACATCGAGCGCGGTGGCGCCATCCTGCCGCGGGGTGACCGACACCCAGATCATCCCGTGCCGCTCCTCGCAGGGCAGTGCGATCAGACCATGGGAAGCCTGGTCGATCGGGCCGAACGAAACCTTGTCGGGAACCCCCACCAGACGGCCATCGGCGGCATAGGCCCAGCCGTGGTACGGACACACGAAGCGGTTGCGGCAGCCCTGTCCCTCGGCCACCCGCGCGCCACGATGCCGGCAGGCATTGCGAAAGGCGCGCACCACGCCGTCCTCGCCACGAACCACCAGGATCGGCACCCCGCATCGTTCCTCGGTGAAGAAATCACCGGCGCGCGGAATCTGGCACCCCATGCCCATCAGCAACGGGTAGCGGCTGAAGAGCATGTCCCACTCGCGCCGGGCCTGCTCAGGGCTGGTCCAGGTGGAGACCGGCTGTCGGTGAATTCCGGTGGCCAGATCGGTGGCACCCGTGGCCAGATGGGCAAGCGAGCGGCGCATCAACGAGCACTGCAGTTCACGATCCATGGCTGGTGTATCCCCCGGTGGCCCGCGGGCCGGCACCGGCCCGCGCAGGCCTGCCCATCGGACCGTGGTCGGCCGACGATAGCTTTCACTGAACGCAGCGTCAACTTCTTGCGGCGTGGCCGGCGTCCCGCGGCTTGACAGCCGCACCAGCCTTTCGGGAGCATCTGCCGCACGCCATTCCGAAAGCCGGACTGTTGAAGCGCATCGCCACCTCGAAACGCCCTGCCGCTGCGAAGCCTTCCGTACCGCCAGCCGCCAGCGCCCGCACCGGTGCCGCACCCCGCCGCACCCGGGCCGAGCAGCGTGAGGCCACCCGGCGCGCGCTGATCGATGGCGCCACCCAGGTGGTGGGCGAACAGGGCTACACCGGCGCGACCATCACCGCGATCACCCGGCGCGCGGGCGTGGCGCAGGGCAGTTTCTACAACCATTTCGAGTCGCGCGAGGACCTGTTCGATCGGTTGCTGCCCGAGCTCTCCAGCCGGATGTTCGATCACATCAAGGCCGCCGCCGCGCACGCGCGCACCGACGCCCAGCGCGAGGAGGCAAGCCTGGAAGCCTACTTCGACTTCCTGGCGCGCACGCCCGGCTTCTATCGCATCCTTTACGAGGCCGAGACCTTTGCACCCAAGGCCTATCGCGACCATGTCGACATGATTGCGCGCAACTATGCGCGGGTGCTGATGCGGGCCCGCGACCGTGGCGAGGTCCCGGCCTTCAATCGCCGCGAGATCGAATCCGTGGTCTTCATGCTCATGGGCGCCCGTCACTATCTCAGCATGCGCCATGAGCGCCATGGCGGCAGCGGACGCCCGATGCCGCGCTGGGTCGCCCGCGCCTACATGAAGCTGATCCGCGGCCTCTACCTGCCAGAGTCCTGAGCAGGCGGGGCCCGCCCGCGGATGCTTGCCCGGCCTGCCGGACCGGCCCACCTGCAGGAACGCGGCAACGCGGAATGCCGCCGCCGCGCCGGCTCGCCAAAAAGTTGACGCCCGATTCAGCGATCGATACTGTCAGCAACAGGAGACAGGCGATTCGCGCTTTCACCTGACGAGCCGGAGCCACCGGCCGCGCCCGCGCGAATCCCGGCGGCACCCCATGACGGAAGTCCTGCAACTGCTCGTGTCGGGCCTGGCAACCGGCTGTGTGTACGGCCTCGTCGCCCTGGGTTTCGTGCTCATCTACAAGGCTGCCGAGGTGGTCAACTTCGCGCAGGGCGATCTGCTCATGCTCGGCGCCTTCCTGGCACTGACCTTCATCAGCACCCTCGAGCTCGGCTTCTGGCTGGGCACTCTCTGCGCGGTGCTCGCCATGGCGGTGGTGGGCTGGCTGCTCGATGCCGTGGTCATCCGGCAGGTGATCGGCCAGCCGCAGTTCTCCACCGTGATGCTCACCATCGGCATCGGCATGGTGCTGCGCAGCGTCGCGTCGATTGCCTGGGGCCCCGATACCCGGTCGCTGGCCACGCCCTTCAGCACCGGCATGGTCTCGGTGGCGGGTGTGCCGGTCTCCAGCACCTACCTGTCGATCATCGGCGGCACGGTGCTGCTCTGCGTCCTGCTGTTCGCCTTCTTCCGCTACACCCGGGTTGGCGTGGCCATGCAGGCGGCCTCGCAGAACCAGCTTGCGGCCTACTTCATGGGCATGCCGGTCAAGACCCTGCTGTCGGCCATCTGGGCGCTGGCAGCCGCGGTGTCCACCATCGCAGGCGTGCTGGTGGCCCCGGTGAGCCTCATCGACCCCAACATGGGCCACATCGCCCTGCGGGCACTGGCCGGCGCCGTGCTCGGCGGCTTCGGCTCCATTCCGGGTGCGCTGGTGGGTGGCGCCATCGTGGGCATCGCCGAGCTCTTCGCGGCCGCCTGGGTCGACGAGAAGCTGCGCGACATCGTGCCCCATGTCATCCTGCTCCTGGTGCTGGTGCTGCGCCCCCAGGGTCTGTTCGGCGCGGTCGGCCGCAAGAAGGTCTGAGCCGTGCGCATCCTGTTCAAGACCGACTACGACGTCGACATCCGCTGGTACGAGGACCGCTTCGTCGCCCTGTGCTATGCAGCCCTGATCGGCGCGCTGCTTCTTGCGCCACTGGTCCTGTCCGACTTCATCGTCGGCGAACTCTCGCTGGTCCTGATCTGGGTGGTCGGGGGCCTGGGCATGATGCTGCTGGCCGGCTTCACGGGTCAGGTCTCGCTCGGCCACGCGGCCTTCGTCGGGATCGGCGCCTACGCCCATGCCTGGTTCCTCAAGACCGGCCTGCCGCTGCCGCTGTCGATCGCGGCGGGGGGCAGCGTGGCGGCGCTGGTGGGCGTGATGGTCGGCATACCGGCGCTGCGGCTGCATGGCATGTACCTGGCGATCGCCACGCTCTCGATGGCTGCAATCGTCGAGCAGATCTTCATCCGGTGGGAATCGGTGACCGGCGGCTTCAGCGGGTTCTCCATGCCGCCGCCCGCCATGTTCGGCTTCGAGTTCGACGGGCCGAGCTCGTTCTACTACCTGTGCCTGGTGATCACCTTCCTGCTGATGGCCTATGCGGTCAACCTCCTGCGCTCGCCCACCGGCCGCAGCTGGATCGCGGTGCGTGACAGCGAGATTGCCGCCCAGAGCATGGGCATCCATGTGTCGTCGGCGAAGGTGAGCGCCTTCGCCGTGAGCGCCTTCTACTGCGGCGTGATGGGCGCGCTGTTCGCGCACAAGGTCGGCTTTCTGGCGCCTGACGCGTTCTCGCCCATGCTCTCCATCCAGCTGCTCATGCTGGTGCTGATCGGCGGCATGGGGTCACTGCATGGCGCCGTCTTCGGCGCGCTGTTCATCGTGATGCTGCCCACCGGGCTGTCATTCATGAAGACCTGGCTGCCCGAGTCGATTGCACGCCAGCCCTCGCTCGAGGTGGGCCTCTACGGCCTGCTGCTTGCGTTGTGCGTGCTCTACGAGCCCACCGGCATCAACGGGCGCTGGCAGAAGATCAAGTACTTCTTCGCGGTGTTCCCCATGTACAAGAAGGCCACCTTCATCCGCCAGAAGGCGTTCATGAAGACGGAGCGCCTGCGGTGACCTACTTCGCAGCGCAGGGGCTGGGGATGCGCTTCGGCGGCAACCGGGTGGTCGACGGCGTTGACATCGAGGTGGCGCAGGGCGAGGTCTTCGCCCTGATCGGCCCCAACGGCGCGGGCAAGACCACCATCTTCAATCTGATCAGCCGCATCTACAACCCCACCGACGGGCGCATCGTCTTTCGCGACCAGGACATCACCGCCATGCCGGCCCATCAGGTGGCCCGGCTGGGTATCGCGCGCACCTTCCAGAACATCGAGCTCTTCGAGAACGCCACGCTGCTGCGCAACCTGCTGGTCGGCCGCCATGTGCACACCCGCGGCAACCTGATCACCGACGGACTGTTCACGCCCCGCGTGAAGCGCGACGAACTTCGGCACCGCGAGCGGGTCGAGGATGTCATCGATTTCCTCGACCTGCAGCGCTACCGCGACAAGCCGATCCGCGACCTGCCCTATGGCGTGCGCAAGATCACCGAGATCGCGCGCGCCCTGTGCATGGAACCGAGCCTCATCCTGCTTGACGAGCCCTCCTCGGGCCTGAACCCCGAGGAAACCGAAGACCTCGCCTTCTGGATCCACGACATCCGCAACCTGCGCGGCATCACGGTGCTGCTGGTGGAGCACGACATGCGCCTGGTGAGCGATGTCTCCGACCGGGTGCTGGCCATCAATTCAGGACGCATGCTCGCCCAGGGCACCCCCGCCGAAGTCCTCAACCATCCGGAAGTGATCCGTGCCTACCTCGGATCCTGACACCTTGGCACCCGGCGGCGAAGCCGCGGCAGCGCCCATGCTGGCGGTGGCCAATCTCGAGACCTACTACGGCCCCATCCTGGCCATTCGCGGCGTGAGCTTCGATGTGCCGGAGGGCGAGTTCGTCACCATCCTGGGCGCCAACGGCGCGGGCAAGAGCACCATCCTGAAAACGATCTGTGGCGTGGTCGACCCCCAGAAGGGCAGTGTCCACTTCCGCGGCGAAGCCATCCACGGCAAGGATCCCGATGCGATCGCCAGAATGGGCATCAGCCTGGTCCCCGAGGGCCGCGAGGTCTTCCCCTTCCTCAGCGTGATCGACAACCTGAAGATGGGCGCCTACAACCGCCGCGACGCCGACGGCATCGCCGCAGACATCGAGCAGGTGTTCGACTACTTCCCGTCGCTGCGCAAGGCCACCCGCCGCGCCGCCATGAGCCTGTCGGGCGGCGAACAGCAGATGCTCGCGATCGGCCGGGCGCTGATGGCCCGCCCTCGGGTCATGCTGCTCGACGAGCCCTCGCTCGGCCTTTCACCGCGACTGGTGAGCGAGATCTTCGAGATCCTCAAGCGCATCAACCGCGAACGCGGACTCACGCTGCTCGTGGTCGAGCAGAACGCCAGCATTGCGCTGCAGTCGGCCCGCATCGGGCATGTCCTCGAGATGGGCCGTATCGTCATGTCCGACACCACGGCCGCGCTGTCGCAGAAGGAGGATGTGCGGGAGTTCTATCTCGGCCTGAAGGATGCCGGGGTGCGTGGCAAGCGCCGCTGGAAGAAACGGAAGACCTGGCGATGAGCGACCCGACCGTCGAGGGATGCGACACCATCCCCACGCTCTTCTGGAAGCAGTGCCTGGCGCGTGGTTCGGCCACTGCCATGCGCGAGAAGGACTTCGGCATATGGCAGTCGGTGAGCTGGTCGCAGTTCGGCGAGCGCGCGCGCCGGGTGGGCATCGCCCTGCACCGGTTAGGGCTGCAGCGCGGTGATGTCGTGTCCATCCTGTCGGAAAACAACCCCGAGTGGCTGTACACCGACCTCGGCGTCATCGGCATGGGCGGCATCACCAGCGGCGTCTACACCACCGACTCCGCCCGCCAGGTGGAGTACCTGGTCAACGACAGCCGCAGCCGCTTCTTCTTTGCCGAGAACGAGGAGCAGCTCGACAAGATCCTCGAGGTGCGCGAACGCTGCCCCAGCCTGCTGAAGATCATCATCTACGACACCGAAGGCCTGGAGGATTTCCGCGACCCCGGCGTGATGAGCTTCGAGGCGCTGCTGGCCATGGGCGAGGGCGACGAGGCGCTGTGGGAGGAGCAGGTCAGCCTGGCGCGCCCCGACGACGGCGCCATCCTGATCTACACCTCGGGCACCACCGGCCCGCCCAAGGGTGCGCTGATGTCACATCGGAACATGATGTTTCAGCTCTCGGTGAGCGACAGCTTCTGCACGCTCACCCCGCAGGATCAGCTGCTCTCGTTCCTGCCGCTATGCCACATCGCCGAGCGCAAGTTCAGCGTGATGTACGCGATCAAGACCGGCGCGACCATCAACTTCGCCGAGCAGCCCGACACCGTGCCCGAGAACATCCGCGAAGTGGCACCCACGTTCTTTTTCGCGGTGCCCCGGGTCTGGGAGAAGTTCTACTCCGAGATCTCGATCCGGATGGCTGATGCGATAGGGATCGGACGCTGGGCCTACTCGCTGGCGCTGTCCCTGGGCTACCGCATCGCCGATCGCAAGCTCGCCGGCCAACCGGTGGGCGCGGGCCTGAAGCTCGCCTTCCGCATCGCCGACCGGCTGGTCCTGCGCAACATCAAGATCTGGCTGGGGCTCGACCGTACCCGGCTGATGGGCACCGGTGCCGCGCCGGTGTCGCCGGAGCTGATCCGCTGGTATCTCGCCCTGGGGCTCGAGATGCGCGAGATCTACGGCCAGACGGAGTGCTGCGGCCTGGCCACGGTGATGCCCGAGCACAAGAAGCTGGGCACCGTGGGCCGCGCGCTGCCGGGCACCGAAGTTCGCATCTCGGAGCGGGGCGAGATCCTGATCCGGGGGCCGCATGTCTTCAAGGGCTACCTCAACCAGCCGCAGAAGACCGCCGAAACCGTGATTGACGGCTGGCTTCACACCGGCGATGTCGGCGAGATCGACACCGAGGGCTATGTGAAGATCACCGACCGCCTGAAGGACATCATCATCACTGCGGGCGGCAAGAACATCACGCCCTCGGAGATCGAGAACCAGCTGAAGTTCTCGCCCTACATCTCCGATGCCGTGGTGATCGGCGACCGGCGCAAGTACCTTACCTGCCTGGTGATGATCGACCACGAGAATGTCGCGCAGTACGCGCAGGACCGCAGCGTCCCCTTCACCAACTATGCCTCGCTGTGCGCGACCACGGAGGTGCGGGCGCTCATCGCCGGGGAGATCGAGAAGGTCAATCGCGCGGTCGCCCGCGTCGAGTCGATCAAGGACTTCCGGCTGATCGACCGGCTGCTCACCGCCGAGGACGAGGAACTCACCCCCACCATGAAGCTCAAGCGTTCCTTCGTGAACACCCGGTACGCCGATCTGATCGAGGACATGTACTGAAACCGCGCGCAGCGACCGTCCGCGGACGGCGTGCGCTGAACACCTTTCCCAGCGCTCCATCAACCCACGGGCCATAACCGCCCGATCATCGACACACCAGGAGAAACTCATGGGTGCCTACCGCAGTGCTTCAATCCTCGCAGCGGCCCTGATCGGGCTGGCCCCGGGCGCGCAGGCCCAGGAGGTGGTCTGGAAGACGCAGGGGGTGACCAAGGACGAGATCGTCCTGGGCATCCATACCGATCTGTCCAGCGTGGCCGCCACATTCGGCGTGCCCTCCTCCAACGCCATCCGGATGCGGGTGGACGAGATCAACGCCGCAGGCGGCATCCATGGCCGCAAGATCCGCCTGGTGGTCGAGGACAACCAGTACCAGGTGCCACGCGCGGTGCAGGTGGCCAACAAGCTGATCAATTCCGACAAGGTGTTCGCGATCATCGGGGCGGCCGGCACGCCGATGAACAACGCGGTGCTGCCTGCGCAGCTCAAGGCGGGTGTGCCCAACCTGTTCCCGATCAGCTGGGCTCGCGGCATGGGGGAACCGGTCCATCCGCTGAAATTCGGCATCTACACCTCGTACCCCGACCAGATCCGGGGTGCGGTCAAGCACATGGTCGAGAAGAACGGCAAGAAGGCCGTCTGCGCGATGTACCAGGACACCGACTTCGGCCGCGAGATCTATCACGCGACCATCGCACAGCTGAAGTTCATGAACATGGATCTGGTGGCGGCCACCTCGCACCGCCCCACCGACACCGACTTCACGGTGGCGATCAACAAGCTGCGCGACGCCAAGTGCGATCTGATCGCGATGGGCACGATCGTGCGCGACACGATCATCCCCTACACGACCGCCCGCAAGATCGGCTGGAACACGGTCGATTTCGTCGGTACCTCGGCGTCGTATGACCTCGCGATCTCCTCGGTGGAGGGCGGCGCCACTGACGGCTACATGACCGTGGGCTTCTTCGATGTGCCCTCCGAGAAAACCGCCTCGCCGGCGGCGGCAGCCTGGATGAAGCGCTATCGCGAGCGCTTCAACCTCGAGCCCACCATCCAGGCGGCGCTGGGATTCACCATGATGGACATCGTCGCGCAGGCGCTGCAGAAGGCCGGCAAGGATCTGACCACGCGTTCGCTGGTCAACGCTCTCGAGCAGGTGCGCAGCTACCAGGACGGCTTCGGCGGTCCGGAACAGAGCCTCGGCGCCGAGCAGCACTACACCTCGCGCGCATCGGTCCTCTACAAGGTGCAGGGTCGGCAGTGGGTCCGGGTCGGCCCGGTGCCCAAGCCCTGAGCCACGCCCATCCGAAGGAGTCTGCCTTGCAAGATCGCTCTGTCCTGATCACCGGCTCGGCCAGCGGCATCGGCCGCGCCGCCTGCGAGCGCTTCCTGAGCGCGGGTTGGCGGGTGGTGGCGGCCGACTACAACGCCAGTGCCGGCGAGGCGCTCGCCCGGGAGTGGTCGTCGGCGTTTCCCGCCACCGATGGCAGGCCCCGGATCCGCTTCGTGCGCGCCGATGTCAGCCTGGAAGCCGATGTCGAGGCCGCGGTGGCGGCTGCCCGGGAGCTCGGCGGCCGGCTCGACTGCGTCATCAACAATGCCGGCGTCGGTGGCGCGTTCGGACCCATCGACGAGATCTCGGTGGCCGATTTCGACTACACCTTCGCGGTGCTCATGCGCGGCGTGTTTCTCGGCACCAAGCACGCGGTCCGCGTGTTCAAGGCCCAGGGCGATGGCGGCTGCATCATCAACACCGGCTCGATCGCCGGCATCAGCGGCGGCAGCGGCCCGCAGACCTACTCGGCCGCGAAGGCGGCGGTGCTGAACTTCACCCGCGCCACCGCGCTCGAACTGGCGCCGCGGCGCATCCGGGTGAACAGCGTCTCACCGGGGGTGATCCGCACGCCGCTCTCCGAGTCCGGCAAGCAGGACGTGGGCGCCGCCATGGCGGGCTTCCAGCCCTGGCCTGGCACCGGGGAGCCCGACCACATCGCCCGGGTGATGGAATTTCTCGCCGGTGACGGTGCGGAGTTCATCACCGGCGAAAACATCGTGGTCGACGGTGGTCTGCTTGCGGGTGGCGCGCGGCTCGATGACCGGATCGGCGGCAACCCGGCCATGCGCAATCTGGTGGGTGTGAACCGGGGGTCCACCGGCGAGCGGCACGCCTGGCGCAAGCTCTGACCAGGCCAGGACCCTCGCCATCGCGCAGCCTCACCGGCCCCGCGACCCGGCTCAGTTCATGACCGTACCGCCGTCCACCGCAATGGTCTGGCCGGTCACGAAGCGCGAGTCATCCGAGAGCAGCCAGCGCACGGTGCCGGCCACATCGGCACTCTCCAGATTGCGGGTGATCGCCTGGCCGGCGGCGATGGTCTTGAGCGCGGTCTCGTGCTTTTCGCCAAAGAACTCGCGGGTGCCCTCGGTCTTCACCGCCGAGGGCGCGATCGCATTGACGCGGATGTTGGCGCGGCCGAGTTCGCGGGCAAGACCCCGGGTCAGGCCGATCACCGCCGCCTTCGAAGTGGTGTAGTGCAGCGCATAGGGCAGACCGTAGAGCGCCGCCAGTGAACTGATGTTCACGATGCTGCCCCCGCCGGCATCACGCATGCCGGCATAGACGGCCCGGCAGCAGTTCCAGATGCCTTTGACATTCACCGTCATGGCGGCGTCCCACTCGCCCTCGTCGATCTGATCGAAGCGCCCGCCCTTGAGGGTGGCGTAGAGCGCGGCATTGTTCACCAGCCCGTCGATGCGTCCGAAGGCCGCCAGCGCGGCGGCAGCCATCGCGTCCACCGAGGCGCGGTCAGCGACATCGACCGTGGCCGCGATGGCGCGCTCGCGACGGGCGCCGAGTGCCGCAAGCGTCTC
>NZ_CEXFHW010000102.1:0-14571 GCF_982640115.1 Quisquiliibacterium sp.
ACGCTCAGGCATGGACGGGTTCCGGGAAGACATGGGCTATATACCACGCCCCTGCCGGCCCGCCCGCCATCGCCCCGGGCGACAGGTCAGTCGGCCACTGCCAGCCGACGGTCGCGCACCGACTGGGCGAGATGCTCCAGGCAACCCAGGGTCTCCTCCCAGCCGATGCAGCCGTCGGTGATGCTCTGGCCATGGGTGAGCGGCTTGCCCACGACCAGATCCTGGCGCCCGGCCACCAGGTGGCTCTCGACCATCACCCCGAAGATCCGGGTGTCGCCGGCAGCGAGCTGCTCGCCGATGTTGCGCAGCACCGGGATCTGGTTCTCGGGCTTCTTCTGGCTGTTGCCGTGGCTGGCATCGATCATGAGCCGGCAGGCCATGGCGGCAGCGGCGGCCTCCTGGCAGGCGGCATCGACGGCGGCGCTGTCGTAATTGGGCGCCTTGCCGCCACGCAGGATGACATGGCAGTCCTCGTTGCCGTTGGTGGACACGATCGCCGAGTGCCCGCCCTTGGTCACCGACAGGAAGTGGTGCGGCTGCGAGGCGGCCTTGATGGCATCGAAGGCGATGCGCAGGCTGCCGTCGGTGCCGTTCTTGAAGCCCACCGGGCAGCTCAGGCCGCTGGCGAGCTCGCGGTGCACCTGCGATTCGGTGGTGCGCGCGCCGATCGCGCCCCAGGCGATCAGGTCGGCCAGGTACTGCGGGGTGATCATGTCGAGGAACTCGGAGCCGGCCGGCAGGCCGAGCTCGTTGACCTTGAGCAGCAGCTCGCGGGCCAGGCGCAGACCGCGGTTGATCTGAAAGCTGTTGTCCAGGCCCGGATCGTTGATCAGGCCCTTCCAGCCGACGGTGGTGCGGGGCTTCTCGAAGTAGACCCGCATGACGATCTCGAGGTCGTCGCGCAGGCGCTCGCGGTGCGGCGCCAGCCGGTTGGCGTATTCCATGGCCGCATCCACATCATGGATGGAGCAGGGCCCCACCACCACCAGCAGCCGATCATCCATGCCGTGGAGGATGCGGTGGATCGCCTGACGGGCCTGATAGGTGACCTCGGCGGCGCGCTCGGTGCAGGGCAGCTCGCGCAGCAGATGGGAGGGCGGAGCGAGTTCCTTGATCTCGCGGATTCGGACATCGTCGGTGGTGGGCATCGGAAGATCCTGGCGCTGAGTCGGGCAACGAAGCTGAGAGTCGGAATGGGTGACGAATCGGGCGCCCAAAACAGAACCGCCGGCGCGAGGGCCGGCGGTTGCTGGGTTGGGTTCGGAGGCCTGGCTACTGGCGCGCGGACTCCGGAACTCTCCCACCGCCGGCGGGGAGACCGAAATAGAACGCAAACGCATAGACAATCAGGCGCATGACACCATCTTAAGCGGCGAGGGCCCGGCCCGCAAGCCGCGCCGGCTCAGGCGGTTCCGCCGACGGTAAGGCCCTCGATGCGCAGCGTGGGCTGACCCACCCCCACCGGCACGCTCTGCCCGTCCTTGCCGCAGACACCAACCCCGGAGTCCAGACGCATGTCATTGCCGATGAGCGTGACCCGGGTGAGCGCATCGGGGCCGTTGCCGATCAGGGTGGCGCCCTTCACCGGATACTGGATGCGGCCCTTCTCGACCCAGTAGGCCTCCGAGGCCGAGAACACGAACTTGCCGTTGGTGATGTCGACCTGGCCGCCACCGAAGTTGGCGGCGTAGATGCCGCGGTCGATGGACGCGATGATCTCGGCCGGATCACGGTCACCGGCGAGCATGCAGGTGTTCGTCATGCGTGGCATGGGCAGGTGGGCGAAGGACTCGCGCCGACCATTGCCGGTGACCGGCACCTTCATCAGGCGGGCATTGAGCGTGTCCTGCAGATAGCCGCGCAGGATGCCGTCCTCGATCAGCACATTGCGCTGGGTGGGGTTGCCTTCGTCATCGATGTTCAGCGAGCCGCGGCGATCGCGGATGGTGCCGTCGTCGATCACGGTGACGCCGGGAGCGGCCACCCGCTGGCCGAGGCGGCCGGCGAAGGCCGAGGAGCCCTTGCGGTTGAAGTCGCCCTCCAGGCCGTGACCGATCGCCTCGTGCAGCAGCACGCCCGGCCAGCCCGGACCGAGCACCACCGGCATCACGCCACCGGGGGCGGGGCGCGACTCGAGATTGACCAGCGCGGTGTCGACCGCCTCGCGGACATAGCGCTCGACGATGGTCTCGTCGAAGTAGTCCAGGCCGAAGCGGCCGCCGCCGCCGCTGCTGCCCTGCTCGCGCCGGCCCTGGCTCTCGGCGATCACGGTGACCGAGAGCCGGATCAGCGGTCGGACATCGGCGGCGATCACGCCGTCGGAACGGGCGACCAGCACCAGATCATGCTCGGCGGCCAGCCCGGCCATCACCTGCACCACCCGCGGATCGCGGGCACGGGCCAGACGCTCGACCCGCTCGAGCAGCGCCACCTTGGCGGTGGCATCGAGCCCGGCGATGGGATCGGTGGCCGAGAAGAGGTTGCGGCCGGCCCGCGGCTGCAGGCTGCCCGCCACCTTCACCCGTCCGGCGCCGGCGCGCGCGATGCTGCGGGTGGCGCGCGCGGCCGACAGCAGCGCGCTGGCGTTGATCTCGTCGGAGTAGGCGAAGGCGGTCTTCTCACCCGACACCGCGCGCACGCCCACGCCCTGCTCGATGGAGAAGCTGCCCGACTTGACGATGCCCTCCTCGAGGCTCCAGCCCTCGCTGCGGGTGTACTGGAAGTAGAGGTCGGCGTAATCGACCTTGTGCTGGAAGACCTCGGCGAGCGCGCGGGCGAGGTCGCGCTCGTCGAGACCGGTGGGTTCGAGAAGGCGTTCGCGGGCGATCGCGAGATGATCGATGCCCTGGTCGACGGGATTCATGCGGGGACTCCTGGCAGCGGGGTCAGAGGATTCGGTGGGCGAGCGCGGGCAGGCTCTGGCGGACGTCAAGGATGCGCTGGCGCTGCAGCACGCCAGCCACCAGGCCTTCGCCCTCGGGCAGCACCTGCAGCAGATCGCCCCAGGGGTCGGCCAGCAGGCTGTGGCCCCAGGTGCGGCGACCGTTCTCGTGCAGGCCGCCCTGGGCCGGCGCGAGAACATAGCACTGATTCTCGATCGCCCGGGCGCGCAGCAGCACCTCCCAGTGCGCCTGGCCGGTGGTGTGGGTGAAGGCCGAGGGCACCACGATGAGATCGCAGGGCGCGAGCACGCGGTAGAGCTCGGGAAAGCGCAGGTCATAGCAGACCGACAGGCCCACCCGCCAGCCCTCGATGTCGATCACCACCGGCGTGCGACCGGCCTCGATGGTGGCCGACTCGTCGAAGCGCTCGGCGCCGCGCTGGAAGCCGAACAGATGGATCTTGTCGTAGCGGGCGACCTGACGGCCGTCGGGCCCGTGGACCAGGCAGGTGTTGCGCACCCGCGTGGGCCGCGTGGTGGCGATGGGCACCGTGCCGCCGATCAGCCAGATGCCGTGGCGCGCGGCCTGCTCGGCGAGGAAATCCTGCAGCGGGCCGGCGCCCGCGGCCTCGCGCAGCTCGACCTTGTCGGTGTCACGGCGACCGAGCAGGCAGAAGTACTCGGGCAGCACCACCACCCGTGCCCCGCCCTCGGCCGCGCGGGCGATCAGACCGGCTGCCGCCGCGCGGTTGGCCGCCGGATCGGTGGCCGACACCATCTGCACGCCGGCCACGGCCAGGGTGGGGGTGGCGGCAGGCACGGCGTCGGCAGGCTGATCAGGCATCGGTCTCTCCGGGTGACAGGGCGACCATCGTAGCCCAAGCCGGCTCAGGGCCTGCCAGCCGGCGCACCGGGCTGGCGCGGCACCTCGGTGACCTGCGGATCGGCCCAGGAGCCTGTGATGCGGGTCTGGTAGGTGAAGATCTCCTGCAGCGGCCGTCGCAGCGCGAACTGGAAGATGAACGAACCCAGGCCGATCGCCGGGTTGGCCATGGCCCCGTAGGCGAGCGAGGCCAGACCGACATTGAGTTCCGGCCGGATGGTCGCCACGAGCGACTGGGTCTCGAGCTCGAGATCGGCCTCGCCGCGGATGTCGACCTGCGCCTGCAGCCCGCGCATCTGCAGCCCGGCGGAGCGGGCGATGCCGGCACGGATGTCGACATCGCCCTCGATGGCATCGAAGCCGAAGCCCTCCGAGAAGACATCGCGGAAGTCGAGCGAGAGCCGGCGTGGCAGCGACTGCAGGTTGAGCACGCCGATCAGCTTGGCCAGGCCGGGCTCGGTCTTGAGGAACTGGCCCTTGCCGATCTGCAGGCGCATGGCGCCATCGAGGCTGGGATAGTGGATCGCCAGCGGCGACCCCTGCCAGGCCAGGCGTCCCGACAGGCGCCCGCTCCCGCCGCGCACGCTGTCGGGAATACCGTAGACCGCCAGCAGCTCGCCGGCGTCGAGGACATCGAGCTGGAAGTCGAGATCGGTGGCCCGACCGCCATCGGCCCGCGCCGGCGCCCAGCGGCCGCTGGCGAGCAGGCGGGCGGCGGGATGGCTGACCCGAAGCTCGTCGAGGCGCCAGACCGGCGCGCCGGCCGCGGCGGTGTTGGTCGCCTTCAGGGTGAGCTGCCCGAGCCGGCGCTCGCCCAGGATGAACTCGGTGGCCGCGACATCGAGCGCCGGCAGCGCCTCGGGTGGGGAATCGAGCAGAGCCTCGAACTCGCCGGCACGCGACTTCGGGATTTCGAGGCGGTTGAAGCGGGCGGCGAGCGCGCCCACCCGCTGACCGGGCAGCGCGTCGCGCCAGCTGAAGTGGCCGTCCACCTCGCGCGAGACCACATTGGCCTGCCAGAAACCCGCCTCTCGGGTGGCGCCGATCACCACCTGGTGGAAGTGCTTGCCGCCGACCTGCAGTTCGCCGGTGATCCCCGCGATCGCGGAGGGCAGCAGCGAGAAGCCCGGCGCGAAACCGTCATCGGCACGGCGCTCGGCATCGCGCAGCTCGGTGCCGGTGAGCAGCGGCATCCAGGCATCGAGATCGATCCGCTCGGCCTCCACGCGCAGGGCGAGGCCGCTGTCGGGCAGATCGGGCTCGCCGAGGGTGGCAAACCCGCCACGCAGGATGCGCAGCCGGCCGCTGGCCGGGTCGCGCTCGCGCTCGAGCACCAGGCGCATGGCCTCGCCGAGCTCGACCCGGATCGCATCGCCCGGCGAGCGCGCCTGCGCGTCGGCGCCGGGCTTCGCGGTCACGCTGACCCGCAGAGGCCAGGCGGCGCCGCTCGGCTTGTCGAAGGGCGCCGGCATGGCGAGGCCCAGGCCGACCAGATCGGAGGACAGCTGCATCGAGACCGCGCGTCGGGCGTTGTCGAGCTCGCCGCTGAAGCCCGCCTCGCCGGCGAGGCGCCGGGTGAGCGGGTTGTCGACCACCGCACGCATGGCCTCGGCGCCGACCCGTCCCTGGGCCCGCAACTGCAGGCGGCCGGGTTCCGGGGTCTCGCCCGACACCCGCAGAGGGCCGCCCAGGAAGCGGGCGCTGATGTCGCGCAGCGCCAGCGAGCGCTCGGTGAAGTCGAGCACGCCGGTGACCGCCTCGAAGGGGGGCAGGGTGTCATCGAGCTGGACCCGGTTGCCGCGCAGCTGCAGCGTGCCGGCAACCCGGGAGGTCTCCGGGTCATGCAGGGGTACCTCGAGGCGCAGCTGCAGCCGGGCCTCGCCATCGACCCGCGTGTCACGCGTGAAGTCGTCCAGGCGGGTGGCGAGCGGCGTCTCGTTGAGGAAGCGGATGATCTGCTGGGCCTCGCCCTCGCCACCGCCCTCCACGCGCAGCACGCCCTCGTCGAAGTCGCGAACCCCGGCCTGGCTGGGGCCGAGCGGCAGATCGAGCACCCGACCGGAGCGGGCGCTCACCTGGAAGGCGTTGCGCTCGAAGCGCAGACGGCCCTGCACGGCGTCGATCCGCGGCCAGCCCTGGGCATAGCGCAGCACACCGTCGTTGAGCCGGGCATCGACCAGAAACTCGCCCTGACCGGGCTGGGGAAAGGGGAAGTCGGCCAGATCGCCGCGCACCCGGAAGCGCGCGTCGTCGAGCCGTCCGGCGAGCACGGCGCGGCGCACCCAGTCGCGTACCGGTTCGGCAATGCCCAGCGGCAGATAGCGCCACACCCGCTGCGCATCGGCCCGGTCGACCTGACCGGCGAAGTCGATCACCCCCAGCCCGCGGCCGCCGCTGCGATAGCGGCCCGCGAGACTGCCGGCGGCATCGGCATTGGCGAAGCGCGCCTCGCTCAGCAACAGCTCGACACCTCGACCGGCGCCTTCGCCCACCGCGGCCACCTGCAAGCGCGCCTGCAGTTCATCGAAGCCGATGGCAGGTTCGGCAAAGATGCCGGGCAGTCCGAGGACCGCGGCCCGGGAGTCCAGCCGCAGCTCGAGCCCGGCACGGGTGAGCCGGCCCTCGCCCGCGAGATTCTCCGCCCAGGGACCGCTTTCGGACACCCGCCCGGAGAGCCGCTCGAAACCGGCGGTGATCTCGAGCCCGTCATCGGGCGCGGCCTCGTCGCCTGGGCGATGCCAGCGCAACGCGAGCGCCGTGATGCGGCCGTCGAGCCGCAGCGCCGACAGACGCGACGTCCCCGCCGAGGGCCAGGGCGCGCGCCGCAGCAGCGCCAGTGCCGGCGCGGCCTCGAAGGCCCGCAGCGCCGCCTGCAGCCGCACCGGCTGATGGCCGGCATCGAGCTCCAGGCTGAGCGGGCCGTCACCCGCCACGCTGAGCCCGCCGGCATCGCGCAGCTGCCAGGCATCGAGCACGATCCGGGTACGATCAGCCGCGAACACGGCCTGGCCCTCCAGGCTCAGCGCGCCAAGCCTGAGCGGCGCGACACCCGGGGACGAGACCGGCTGCCACGAGGCCTGCGCAAGTTGCAGCTTGAGCGTGGCCTCGCGCTGACCACCGGCCTGGAAGCGCAGCCAGGCCCGCAGATCGGCGCGCCCCTCGCGCAGCTCGGCCAGCCGGTCGGCGCCCGGCAGCATCGCCACCGGCAGCCGGGCGAGCGCGGCAAGCTCGATCGCATCGCCACCGGCATAGAGCTCGCCGGTCCAGCCGCGCCAGTCGGTGACCGCCGAGCGCGGCGCGCGGAAGATCTCGCCGGCAAGCTGCCAGCTCTCCCACCAGCCAGGCAGCGAGGGCACGGCGAGCGACAGCCGGTGGCGACGGCCGACGCTGCCGAGCTGCGCGTCGATGCCTGCGAGCGCCGCGCCGTCACGGCCCTGGGCGTCGGTCCACACGATGCGGGCATCGCGCACCAGCACCCGGCGCTGCTGGGCGAGCTGATCGGGCAGCGTGGCGTTACCGCCGGCCGAGAGGTCGATCTCGGCGCCGGCGATCCGCCAGCGGGTGCCGCCCAGATGCGCCACCCGAAGCTGCGGCGACTGCAGCTCGATGAGGGAGAAGCGCGGTGCCAGCGCCCACAGGCTGCGCGGCGAGATCACCAGGGTGAGCCTGGGCAGGCGCAGCTCGGGCCGCTCGGGTTCGCCGAGCTCGAGGCCCTCGACCGAGAGCCGCGGCAGCAGGCCTTCGAAGCCGGGATCGAGGCGGGCGATGCGCACCGGCTGGCCGAGCATCGACGACAGGCGCTGCGCGATCGGCTCACGCCAGGCATCGAGTCCGGGCCAGACCTGGTGCCGCAGCGCGAGGTAACCCGCGAGCAGGCAGAGCCATGCGCCGAGCAGACACCAGCCCAGCAGGGCCGGGAGGCGTGACGGGCGCCGACGCGGGGCAGAGCGGACAGGCGAGGCCGCGGTCACGGAACGGTGCGGTGGAATCAGCAGGCTCGCCGGCGGCATGCCATCGTCCCGGTAGGATAACCCTTTCCCCTTCGCGCGCCCGGCGCGCGCTCAGATGATGTCCTTCGAAGCCGAACGCCATTCCGGATTCTTTCGCCGCTCACTCGGCGCCCTGCACTCGCGCCCGCCGGCCCAGGGCGTGGCGCGGCTGCAGGCGCTGATCGCCACGCCGATCGACCCGGCCGGTGTGCAGGCGCTGGTCGACGAGGGCCTGGCGCGGGCAACGAGCGCCTCGGCGCTGAGCGTGGATCCCTCGCTGCCCGCCGCCAATCTCGGGCGCGAGCTGCGGCGCGCGCGCCTGCTGCTGATCATGGCCCTCATGGAGCGCGATCTGCGCGGCGAGGCGCCGCTCGCCGAGGTCTGCCGCGCGATGTCGGCCTTCGCGGCGGCCAGCACGCAGGCGGCGCTGGCTGCCGCCGGGCGCGAGATGGCCGCGCAGTTCGGCCTGCCTCACGATGCCCTGGGCCAGCCGCAGGACCTGCTGGCCGTCGCCATGGGCAAGGGCGGGGCCGAGGAGCTCAATGTGTCCTCGGACCTGGACCTGGTCTTCGTCTTTCGCGACGAGGGCCAGTGCCAGCCGTCTGGCGACATGCCATCGGGCCGAGGCAGCCCGATGGCCGCCAGCGAGTTCATGCACCGGGTCGCCCGACGGACCATCGGCCTGCTGGCCGAAACCACCGCCGACGGCTTCGTGTTCCGGGTGGACACGCGGCTGCGCCCCAACGGCGATGCCGGTCCGCTGGTGGCGTCCTTCGCGATGCTCGAGGAGTACTTCTACGCCCAGGGCCGCGAGTGGGAACGCTTCGCCTGGCTCAAGGGCGCGGTGGTGGCCGACAGCGCGCTGGCCGGCGCCGAGGCGCGCCGCCGCGACGAACAGGCGCTGGCGGCGATCGTCACGCCCTTCGTGTTTCGCCGCTATCTCGACTTCCGCGTGTTCGGCGCACTGCGCAACCTGCACGCGATGATCCGCAGCGAGGTCGCCCGGCGCGATGCGCGCGACGCCGGCAGCGTCGATGTGAAGCTGGGCCGCGGCGGCATCCGCGAGATCGAGTTCGCCGCCCAGCTGTTCCAGGTGGTGCGCGCCGGCCGCGACCCGCTGCTGCGCGATCGCCGGACCCTGGTCACCCTCGAGACACTCGCCCGGCGCGGCGTGCTGCCGGTGGCCGACGCGTCAGCACTGGCCCGCGCCTACGACCTGCTGCGTCGCACCGAACATGCGCTGCAGTACCGGGAAGATGCGCAGACCCACCGCCTGCCGGCCGATGCCGCGGGCCGGGCCCAGGTGGCGGCCATGCTGCGCCTGTCGCCCGAGGCCTTCGAGGCGAGCCTCGAGCAGGCTCGTGCCGATGTCCAGCGGGTCTTCGACGGCCTGCTCAGCGAAGCCGACGACGCCGGCAACGGCGCCACCGCGACCGGCGTCGAGGAGGGGCTGGGCGAGGACATGAGCAACCGGCTTGCCCAGCTGCGGGGCAGCTCGCGCTATCGCGCCGCCCGCGAGGACACCCGGCAGGCGGTGGAGCGGCTGCTGGCCAGGGCGCTGGCCGAGCGGGTGGAGGCCGCGGCCTTCGGCCGGCTGATCGACCTGATCGAGGCGGTCACCGGCCGCCCGGCCTATCTCGCCCTGCTCTCGCAGTACCCGCAGGCCATGAGCCGCGTGATGCGCCTGCTCGGGTTGTCGCGCTGGGCGGCGGAGTACCTCACCCGTCACCCGATCGTGCTCGACGAGCTGCTCGACGGACAACTGCTCGAGCCGGTCGACTATGCCCGCTGGGAGCAGGATCTGCGCGCGGCGCTGGCTGCTGCCACCACGCCAGAAGGCGCGCCCGATGTCGAGCGCCAGATGGATCTCGCCCGCGAAGCCCATCACGCCCAGGTCTTTCGCCTGCTGGTCCAGGACCTGGAAGGCCTGCACAGCGTCGAGCGGCTGGCCGACCTGCTTTCCGAGCTGGCCGACCGCATGCTCGCGATCGGCCTCGACTGCGTCTGGCGCACCGTGCCCGGGCGCCATCGCGAGCAGCCGCGTTTCGCGGTCATCGCCTACGGCAAGCTCGGCGGCAAGGAGCTGGGCTACGCCTCCGATCTCGACCTGGTGTTCCTGTTCGACGACGACGACGAGCGCGCGCCGCAGGCCTACACCATGCTCTCGCAGCGGCTGGCCAACTGGCTGTCGGTGCGCACCCGCGCCGGCCAGCTCTTCGAGATCGACCTGCGGCTGCGGCCCAACGGCAATGCCGGGCTGCTGGTCACCACGCTCGAGGGGTTCACCCGCTACCAGGAGGGCGAAGCCTGGGTATGGGAGCACCAGGCGCTCACCCGCGCCCGCCACGCGGCCGGCGACGCGGCGATCGGCGCCACCTTCGAGGCCATCCGCCGCACCGTGCTGGCGCGCCCGCGCGAGGCCGCTGCCCTGCGCGCCGAGGTGATCGGCATGCGCGAGCGCATGCACGAGGGACATCCCAACCGCAGCGAACTCTTCGACCTGAAGCACGATCAGGGCGGCATGGTCGACATCGAATTCATCGTGCAGTACCTGGTGCTCGCGCACGCGGCCGCGCACCCCGAACTGCTCGACAACGTCGGCAACATCGCGCTGCTCGGTCGCGCGGCCCGGGCGGGCCTGATCGAGGCCGGCCTGGCGGCCCAGGTGGCCGACGCCTACCGGCGGCTGCGCCAGCTCCAGCATCAGCTGCGGCTCAATGACGCCTCGTACGCGCGGGTGGCGCCGCAACAGCTCGCCGACGAGCGCGCCGCGGTGCGCTCGCTGTGGGCGGCGGTGCTCGGCTGAGTCAGGCCAGCAGCAGCACCAGCGCGCCCACACCGAGCGCAGCCAGCAGGTTGCCGCTCAGGCGCGCCACCACCAGCAGGGCCAGCGCCGAGAGCAGGCGGGCATCGAGCAGCAGGTCCCAGGAAGGCGCCACCGCCTCGCGCCAGGGCGCGGCGACCTCGGGCACCACCACCGCCACCAGCGCAGCCATCGGCGAATAGCGCAGGGCCCGGGCCGCCAGGCCGCGGGGATGCCAGCGGCGCGGCGCGTAAAGGTAGAGCGAGCGCAGCAGCAGGATGATCGCGGCCAGCATCCCGATGGCCAGCCAGATGCCCGCGGGATCGGTCTTCATGAGGCGCGCCCCGAGGAGGACCGGTCCGCCGCCGCATCTGCGATCAGCGCCGCCAGCAGGCCGGCCACCACCGCCGCGAGCAGCCCGAGCTTCCAGGGCCAGCCCGCCCCGATGAGGGCGACCGCACCGGCCGCCAGGGCCGCCGACCACGCCGGGGCGCCACGCAGCATCGGCGCCACCAGCGCAAGCATGGCCAGGATGCCGAGGTAGCCCAGGCGACCGGCACCGGGCAGCACCGCCGCCAGCCCGATGCCGAGCACCGAGCCGGCCAGCCAGACCGGCCAGACCAGCCAGGTGACCCCGGCATAGAAGGCGAGCCGGTTGACGAAGGGCCGCTCGCGTCCCCGGCGATCGAGGTAGACCGCGGTGCCGGGGTCGGTCATCAGGAAGCCGGCCAGCCAGCGCCAGCGCGCCGGCAGATGCTTGAGGTCGGGCGAAAGCGCCGCCGAGTACACCGGAAAGCGCAGGCCGGTGAGCACGGCGGTGAGCGCAATGAAGGGCAGAGACACGCCCGCGGCCAGCAGCGGCACGGCCACCAGGGCGGTGGTGCCCGAGAGCACCAGAAAGCTGATGCCCAGCGCCTGCGCCACCGTCAGACCGCCCTTGACCAGCGCGATGCCGGTGACCGTGCCCCAGGCGAACACGCCGGGCATGGCCGGCGCGACCGCGGCCAGACCCTGCCGGAAGCGCAGCCGGCGCGCCGGCCGGGCAAGCAGGGCCGCGCGGGCGCCCATGGGCTTCAGAGAGGCGCGCGACTCAGCGCGCGCCAGGCGCCGGGGCGCGGCCCAGCGCCCAGCCGCTGCGCGAGGCCAGCCACAGGGCACTGGCCAGCGCCACCATCACCACCGGCAGCGACAGCAGGTTGAGCACCGACCAGCCATTGACCATCAGCATGGCACCCGAGGACGCCGAGGTGGTGACCATGGTGGTGAACACGCACAGGTCCATGAAACCCTGGACCTTGTTCTTTTCGGAGGGCCGGTAGGCACTGGTAAGCAGCGTGGTGGCACCGGTGTACATGAAGTTCCAGCCCACGCCCAGCAGGGTGAGGGCGAGCACGAACTGCATGAGATCGAGGCCGCTCAGCGCGATGGCCACGCAGCCGGCCATCATCAGGCAGCCGGAGACGACCACGGGCAGTACGCCGAAGCGCTGGATCAGCGAGCCGGTGAACAGGCCCGGCGCGAACATGCCGATCACATGCCATTCGAGCACCAGCGCCGCGGCCGAATAGGGATGACGGCAGACCTCCATCGCCAGCGGCGTGGCCACCATCAGCAGGTTCATGATCCCGTAGCCCAGCGCGGAGATCAGCACCGCCGTCCAGCAGGCGGGCTGGCGCACGATCTCGGCCAGCGGCCGGGGCGGCCGGGTGTCCTGCGCGGCCTGCGCCGCCTGCGCGGTGCTCGGCACCCGCAGCAACTGGGCCAGCAGCAGCGAGAGCAGCGCGAAACCCGCCAGCGTGAGATAGGAGCCGGCAAACTGCGTGCTCAGCCAGGTGCGTGACCACTTCGACACTTCGGGCCCGACCACCCCGCCCACGATGCCGCCGGTGAGCACCAGCGAGATCGCGCGGGCCTTGAAGCCTGGCCGATAGGCATCGGCGACATCGGCGGCGGCAAAGCGCAGACTGGCCGCGAAGGCGCTGTACAGGCCCGTGATGAAGGTGGCCCCGCACAGCATCGGCAGGCTGGCCTGGGTCATGGCCCACCAGGCCGCCAGCGCGCCGATCATGCCGGCCACCGAGCCCACGGTGTAGCCCATGCGCCGGCCGAACCGGCGCATGAACGCCGCCGCCGGCATGGCCCAGATCGCGCCACCGAGCACATAGCCGGTGACCGGCAGGGTGGCCATGAGTTTGTTGTCGGCAAGCTGGAAGCCCGCCAGGCCGGTGATCGCCACCAGGGTGACATTGTTGGTGAGCACCAGCGCCTGCATGGTCGCCAGGAGGCCCACCTGCGCGCGCAGGGATCGGAGCATCGGCGTAGTGTAGCCGGGTCGGGTTTGCCCGGTCTCCCCGGGGCTCGACCGGTGACATGGTGCTGCACGTGACGGTCACCATGCGACCAGGCCGGCAGTCGCTGCAAGCCGGCCAGCCTTGGTGGCGCGCGTGCCACCGGGAATACGGATCAGCCGATCGGGGTCACCACAGGATCGGCATGAGATCGCCCGCATGTGCCCCGACGTGCTGGCAAACCAGCTCGGTGCGCACAGGATCCGGAACCGCTGCCGCCCGGGCAGCGGTGCGCAGGGCCGCCTGGGCCATGACGGCGATCGTCACGCCGTGCGCTTCGGCAGCAACCCGCAGGTCAAGTTCGATCGCCCGCGGGCTCGGACCCGGCGCGCGCCAGCGCAACACCACATCAGCCCCGCGCAGGGAAACCCGTCTGAGCTCGGCTTCGATCACCAGCGCCCGAAGCAGCGCCTCGGCGAGCGGGCCGCGCAGGTCACCGGCGGGCGGGCGTGGCCATGACAGCAATATGCAGGCCACGCCGTCGTCGACGGTGACCCGGGCCTCCGCGGGGCACCAGGTCAGCAGGCGATGCAGGATCCGGTTCGTCGGTGATTTCAGGGGCGCGGTCATCGTGTCACACGAATCACCGAACCGCCGGCCCGCGACAGCCGTGGCCTGCTGCGCTTTTCGCCGCGTGATGCATCTCGCCACCCCCTGGGGGCCCGCCCGCGCCGACGGCGGCGCTGCGCAAGGGATCGGATGCTCGGCAATCCCGGGAAAACCGGGCCGGCGTCTGGGCCGGAACATTCCCTTGCGATAAAATGACGGGTTCCGACCAAAACACCCCCAGGAGCCCCCCATGTCGATGGCCGACCGCGACGGACTGATCTGGTTCGACGGCAAGATGGTCGAGTGGCGCGATGCGAAGCTGCACGTGCTCACCCACTCCCTGCACTACGGCATGGCGGTCTTCGAGGGCGTTCGCGCCTACCAGACCCCCGCTGGCACCGCCATCTTCCGGCTGAGCGAGCACACCCGCCGCTTCTTCAACTCGGCCAAGATCTTCCAGATGAAGATCCCGTACACGCCCGAGGAACTGATGCAGGCCCAGAAGGACTGCGTGCGCCTGAACAAGCTCGACTCCTGCTACATCCGGCCGCTGGCCTGGATCGGCTCCGAGAAGATGGGCGTGTCGGCCAAGGGCAACAGCATCCACTGCTCGATCGCGGTCTGGCCCTGGGGCGCCTACCTCGGCGAGGATGGCATCTCGCGCGGCATCCGCGTCAAGACTTCCTCGTTCACCCGTCACCATGTCAATGTGTCGCTGGTGCGGGCCAAGGCGAGCGGCTACTACATCAACTCCATCCTGGCCAACCAGGAGGTCACCGCCCACGGCTATGACGAAGCCCTGCTGCTCGACACCGAGGGCTATGTGTCGGAGGGCTCCGGCGAGAATGTCTTCATCGTGCGCGACGGCCGGCTCTACACGCCCGATCTCGCCTCCTGCCTCGATGGCATCACCCGCGACGCCGTGATCACCATGGCCCGCGACCTCGGCATTCCGGTGATCGAAAAGCGCATCACCCGCGACGAGATGTACTGCGCCGACGAGGCCTTCTTCACCGGCACCGCCGCCGAGGTCACGCCCATCCGCGAACTCGATGACCGCGTCATTGGCGAGGGCCGCCGCGGCCCGGTCACCGAACGGCTGCAGTCGCTGTTCTTCG
>NZ_CEXFHW010000103.1:0-14241 GCF_982640115.1 Quisquiliibacterium sp.
GTGGCCAGTTCGACCAGCGGGAACTGGATGGCCTGGTTCTCTGCGAGCGCCTTGCCGAAGGGCTTGCGCTCGCGGGCGTAGCGCACGCTCTCGTTCACGCAGTAGGTGGCCGCGCCCAGCGAGCTGGCCGCCTGACGGATGCGGTTCTCGTGCACGAAGGCCTGGGCCAGCGCCAGGCCCGCGCCTTCACTGCCGAACATCGCCTCCTGCGGCACCCACACATCGGTGAAGCTCACCCGCGGATGGTCGGTGGGCATGTTGAAGGTCCAGAGGTACTCCTCGACCTTGACCCCGGGGGTGTCGGTGGGCACCAGGAAGGCGGTGATGCCGCGGGCGTCACCGTCCTTGCCGCTGGTGCGCGCGAACACCGAGCAGTGGGTGGCCACGTGCATGCCGGTGGTCCACATCTTCTCGCCATCGATGCGCCAGCCGGCCACGCCGTTGCGGGTCTCGGGCACCGCGCGGGTCTCCATGTGCGTGGCATCGGAGCCGTGGTTCGGCTCGGTCAGGCCGAAGGTGATCCGGTAGCGGAACTCCAGCGAGCCGTTGATGAACTTCTCCTTCTGCGCCTGGGTGCCGAAGTCGCGCAGCATCACGATGAAGGGGAAGTTGCCGACGATGGAGTGCTCGTTCTGCAGGTCGTTGTGCAGGCCCAGCCCCTTGGACGCGAAGTGCTCGCGGATGACCGCCATCCAGAGGTTACCGCCGTCGCGGCCGCCGAACTCCCTGGGCAGCGAGAACCGGAAGTGCCCGGCACGGTCGGCGCGACGCTTGGCCTCCTTGAGCAGCTCCTCCCATTCCGGGCGCGGCAGGCCGCCGTTGTCGAAGTCGGTGCGGGCCCATTCCCGGCGATGGTCGAAGTAGCGCTCGTTGTCGTCCTGGGCCTGCAGCGGCTTGATCTCGCGCTCGATGAAGGCGTCGAGCTCGGCGAGATAGTCGACCAGGTCCTGCGGCAGGGTGAAATCCATGGATGTCCTTTCGGGAGGTCAGGGAGCCGGCGCACGCGCGCCGGTCTGGGTGAGTTCGGCCTGGTGGCTGGCGTAGGCGGGCTGGTCGATGGCCATCTTGGCCATGGCGTCGGCGAGCAGGTGTTCGAACAGGCCGGGCGCATCGATGGCGATCGATCCGTCGCGGATCCGGTCCGCGAGATCGGCTTCCAGCGCATCCAGGCTGCCGTCATGGCCGAGCAATGCCGCCATGCGCGCGCGCGATCGTTCGCCGGCCGCGGGGCCCTGCTGCATCTCGCGGGCCACCAGGTCGATGGCGTTGGCGGCGACCCGCGCCTGGAACACCAGGTCGGCCGGCAGCCTTGGCAGCGCGGCCTCGCGCAGCCAGCGTGCCACGGCCTGCAGGACGGCATCGCCGCGGGGCGGGTCGATCATGTCAGTTCCTTCCGGCGATCAGGCGCAGCAGATCGAGTTCGCTCTCGGAGACCCGGCGGGCGATCATCGCCCGCTCCACCGAGGCGTCGCGGCCGCTGTCGAACCATTCGAACATGCCGGCGCAGCCCATCCACCAGCGCAGGCTGCCCAGCGCTTCCCAGAAGCGAAGCCGCTCGGGTTCGAGCGGCTCGCCGCCGGCTGCCACATAGGCCTGCAGCAGCGCCTCGCGGCTGCCCAGGCCACCTGCCGGCCGGTCGAGCTGCCCGAAACGCCAGGGCGGCAGGCACAGCCAGGCGAGGTCTGCAGCAGGGTCGCCGAGGTGGGCCACTTCCCAGTCGAGGACCGCGCGTACCCCGTCCGGGCCGATGATGAGGTTGCCGTTGCGGAAGTCGCCATGGACCAGCCGCAGACGGGCAGGCGGCTCGGGGGCATGCGCCTCGAGCCAGCGCATCGCGTACTCGAAGAACGGGCTGGGCCTGCCCATGGCCTGCTGACGCTGGCGCAGCCGGTCGAGCACGGCGTCGTGGGGTTTGGCCGGCAGCGCCGGCAGGCTGGCCGGGTCGACCCGGTGGATGGCGGCGAGGATGGCGCCGAACTGGCCGACGAGGTGTGGCCGGATCGCTGCGAAGGCTTCGTCTCGCAGGATCTTGCGCGGGATGGTCTCGCCGGCGATCCGGGTCATGAGGAAGCCGTCACCGAGGCCGTCTTCAGCCTGAAGGGTGTGGACCACCTCGGGCACCGGCGCGCCGCTGCCGGCCAGGGCGCGAAGCAGATCGGCCTCGGTGCTGAGCGGCACCGACTCGCTGCTGCGCAAGCCGCCTGGCGAGCGGCGCAGGATCAGCGGATGGTCGAGGCCCTCGCCGCGGGCATCGAAGGACCAGGTCTCCAGGGTTGCCCCCGCCGACAGGCGGCGCAGGCCCTCCACCCGCGTGCACCCGGGCAGCAGCGTGGGCAGCAGTGACTGCAGTCCGGCCTGCAGGGCGTCGGCGCGTGAGCTCATGGCTGAGGAAGGGTGAGGATCGGGGCAGGGTGGGGCGGGGGCCGGATGCTGTCAATGCGCGCCGCGCACCGAGCGGACACGCCCGCGCGCGGTCATTCCGCTTCCCGATCGGGGCAGGCAGGGCTCGCCCGCCGCCGAGGGAGCGGCGATGCGCCGCGTGGCTGCGCGCGCTCGCTGCGCGGGTATTCCGTCGCCGAGGGGTGGGCATTGCCGTCGGGGGTATCCTCGGGCCGATGCCGATGTCGTACTTCCATTCCCTCAGCCCGGCCGGTCGGGCGATCTTCTGGGCGGTGTCCTCGGGCATCCTCTTCGCGCTGCTGAACACCCTGATGCGCGCCATGACGCTGCAGATGGACCCGTTCCAGACCCAGTTCCTGCGCTATCTGGCCGGCCTGCTCGTGATGCTGCCGCTGGTGTTGCGTGCCGGCTGGTCTGCCTACCGGCCCAAGGGCATGGTCGGCCAGCTCTGGCGAGGGGCGGTGCATACCGGCGGTCTGCTCTTCTGGTTCGCCGCCCTGCCGCACCTGCCGATCGCCGACACCACGGCGATCGGCTTCACCACCCCGATCTTCATCATGATCGGGGCGGCGCTGGTGCTGCGCGAGCCGGTGGTGCCGGCCCGCTGGATTGCGGCGCTGCTCGGTTTTGCCGGGGTGATGATCGTCGTCTATCCCAAGCTGGCCGGCACGGGCGGGGTCTGGAGTCTGGCGATGCTGGTGTCCTCGCCGCTGTTTGCCGCCTCTTTCCTGATCACCAAGGCGCTCACCCGTCGCGACACGCCTGGCGTCATCGTGGTCTGGCAGTCGATCACGGTGTCCCTGTTCACGCTGCCCTTCGCCGTGCCGGGCTGGCAGTGGCCCACCCCCGCCCAGTGGCTGCTCTTCGGGCTTTGCGGCCTGCTCGGCAGCACCGGTCACTGGTGCCTGACCAACGCCTACCGCCTGGCCGACATCTCTGCCACGCAGGGAGTGCGCTTTCTCGACCTGATCTGGGCTACGCTCCTGGGCCTGCTGGTGTTCGGCGATTCGCCCAGCGCCTCCACGCTGGTGGGCGGCGTGGTCATCCTGGTGGCCACGCTGTGGATCGCCCGTCGCGAGGCCGGTGCATCCCGGCCTGCGGCCCGACCCGACGACTGAGACAACCCCGTCAACCGCCGTTTCTGCCGCCATCCAAGCACGCCATGACCGCGAGCACCTGCGACCTCTTCGACGCCCATCCCGACATCCAGTCCTGCGACCTGCCCATGCGTCTGTTCGGTCGGCGGCGCGCCTTCAGCGGGCTGATCCGCACCGTGCGCTGCCGCGAGGACAATGCGCTGGTGAAGTCCCTGCTGTCCTCGCCCGGGCACGGACAGGTGCTGGTGGTCGACGGCGGGGGCTCGCTGCACAGCGCCCTGATCGGCGATCTGATCGCCGGCCTGGGCCTGGCCAATGGCTGGGCGGGCGCGGTGGTGCACGGCGCCATCCGCGATTCAGTCGCCATCGACACGCTCGACTTCGGCATCAAGGCGCTTGGCACCAACCCCCGGCGCAGCGCCAAGGCGGGCGTCGGCGAAACCGATGTCACGGTGGGCTTCGGCGGCGTGGTGTTCACCCCCGGCCACTGGCTGTGCAGCGACGAGGACGGCATCGTCGTGGCAACGCACCCCCTGGGCTGACGTCGTGCCAGACCGGTGGCGGTTCAGCCTTTACCGCGCTTACCCGCCGTTACCGATCACCGACCCCTGATTACCTGGCGGTCGCCCAGACTGTCTCCTGTCGATCGCCGCATCCTGCGCGCGGGCCGATACCCCGACATCCCCAGGAGAACACCATGACCGTCCATACCCGTCCCACCCTTCTTCGCGCGGCCGCGGGCGCCCTGCTGATTTCGGCTGGCGCCGCCTTCGCCCAGTCTGCACCCAGCTCGCCCGTCGCGCCGGCCTCCCCGGCGGCAGCACCCGGACATGAAGCCCGACACGGCGCCGGGCACGAGTCGGGTGAGGAGCATCGCCACGGCCGTCACCACGGCGGTCACGACGGCATGCATCGCGGGATGGGCATGGAGATGGGCAACGGCATGGAGTTCCTGCGCGGCGTTCGCCTGAGCGATGCCCAGCGGGACCAGGTCTTCAGCCTCATGCACCAGCAGGCGCCGGTGATGCGCGACAAGGCCAAGGCCCTGGGCAAGACCCGCCAGGAACTGCGCGCCCTGACGCTGTCCCCGCAGTTCGACGAGGCGCGCGCCAGGGCCCTGAGCGACAGCCTTGCCGCCGGCATCGCCGACATGACCATGGTCCGGGCGCGCCATGCCCATGCGGTGTGGCAGCTGCTCACGCCGGAGCAGAAGTCGCAGGTGGAGGCGCGCCGGGCGCGTGCCGAGGCCGGCGATCACGGCCACCGCCATCTCGCCCTTCGCTGATCGGGGCGTTCAGCCCTGCCGCTGCAGCGCCTGACGCACCAGCGGCAGGGCGTCGTTGCCGAAGTACATGTCAGTGCCGCCGATGAACATCGTCGGCGAGCCGAAGCCGCCCCGCGCGATCAGTTCATCGACATTGCGTCGCAGCGCGTCCTTGATGTCGGCGCGGCCGATGGCCTCGAACATCATCTCGGGCGCCAGCCCGGCCGCGCTGAACAGCGGCGCGAGCACTGCGTCCTGCGAGATGTCCTCGCCACGCCCCCAGTAGGCCTCGAACACCCGCCGGGCGAAGTCGGTCATGCGCGCCGGATCATCCTGCAGCACCAGGCAGGCCCGCATCGCCTTGACGCTGTTCACCGGAAAGACCGGTGGCGGGTTGATGATGCGCAGCCCCGCAAGCGCGGACCAGTCAGCCAGACTCTTCGCCTGCCAGGCCGCCTTCACCGGCACCGGGTTCTCGCGCGCCGCATAGACGCTCGGATTGACGGTGTTGAACAGGCCTCCGACCAGGATGGGACGCCAGCGGATGGGCACGCCGAACTCGGCGGCCAGCGGCTGCAGGTTGTGGAAGCACAGGTAGGTCCAGGGGCTGCTGCAGTCGAAGAAGCACTCGATGGTCTTCATGGCGATTCCTGGGGGACGCAGATGGGTGCTTCGCCCTGCTATCGGAACAGGGCGGGCGGGGCTGGCGCCGATAATAGCGGCTCCAATCTCAGGGAGTCAGCGATGGGACAACTCGACGGACGGGTCGCGATCGTCACCGGATCGGGCCGCGGCATTGGTCAGGCCATTGCGCTGCGGCTGGCGCGCGATGGGGCGAGCGTGGTGGTCAACGACATCGACGAGGCGCCTGCCCGCGAGACCATCGCCCTGATCGAATCGCTCGGCGCGCGCGCGGTGGCCTGCAACGGCGATGTCACCGCGCCCGACTTCGGCACCCGCGTGGTCGACACCGCGGTGAATGCCTTCGGTGGCTGCCATGTGGTGGTGAACAACGCCGGCTACACCTGGGACAGCGTCATCCAGAAGATGAGCGACGAGCAGTGGTACGCGATCATCGATGTGCATCTCACCGCGCCCTTTCGCATCCTGCGCGCCTTCTCCGATCATCTGCGCACGGCGGTCGACGCCGAGCGGCGCGAGGGCCGGCGCATCGTGCGCAAGATCGTCAATGTGTCGTCCACATCGGGCACCAACGGCAATGCCGGTCAGGTGAACTACTCCTCGGGCAAGGCGGGCATCATGGGCATGACCCGAACCCTGGCCAAGGAATGGGGCCGTTATGACGTCACGGTGAACGCCGTGGCCTTCGGTTACATCCAGACCCGGCTCACCAAGCCGCTGGCCGAAGGCGAGGGCGGCAGCATCGACATCCAGGGCCGCACGGTCAGGATCGGCGTGCAGGCCGGTCGCCTGTCGGCCATGAACCAGATGATTCCGCTGGGCCGCGGCGGTCTGCCCGAGGAGGCCGCCGGCTCGGTCTACCTCTTCTGCAGTCCCGACAGCGACTATGTGAGCGGCCAGACACTGGTGGTCAGTGGTGGCGCCTGAGGCGGGGGGCGAGGGCGTGCACCCGATCGATGCGGCAATCCGGCTCGAGCCTGCCGCCGCCGGTCACCGCCGCCTGCGTGGCGCCACCAGCGAGGCCTACTGGAATTCGGTGGGGCCCTTCGGCGGCATCACCGCCGCGGTGATGCTGCAGGCGGTCATGCAGCAGCCCGATCGCATCGGGCCGCCGCTTTCGCTGACGGTGAACTTCCCGGCAGCCGTCCAGGCGGGCGGGTTCGACATCGTGGTTCGCCTGCTGCGCGGCGGCCGCACCACGCAGCACTGGGCGCTCGACCTCGTGCAGGGCGAGGGCGACCAGCCCATGGCCAGCGCCCTGGTGGCCTGCGGTGTGCGTCGCCCGGTCTGGAGCGATCGCGAGGCCCGCCCGCCCGCGGTGCCGGCGCCACCGCCCGATTTCGGCCCGCGGCCGGGCGCCTTCCCGGTGTGGCTGCGCCACTACCGTGAGCATGTGGTGCGTGGCGGGCTGTTCGGCCCTGCCGCCGACAGCGAGTCGGCCGCCTGGGTGGTCGATCATCCGCCGCGGCCGCTCGACTACCCGGCCCTGGCGGCGATGTGCGATGCCTTCTTTCCTCGCATCTTCATGCGCCATGCCGCACCGATGCCGGTGGCCACGGTCTCGCTCAACGTGTACTTCCATGGCGATGCGGCCGCGATGGCCGCGCAGGCGTGCCAGCCCCTGCTCACCGAGGCCCGGGGACAGATCTACGAAGGCGGGTTCTTCGATCAGGAAGGGCGCATGTGGGGCGAGGCCGGCCGCCTGCTGGCCACCACCCATCAGGTGGTGTGGTATCGCGACTGAGCGGTCGGCCGCGCGGTGCTGCCGCGCGGGCGGCTCGCCTCAGGAGGCGCGGCCAGCCATCATCTCGAAGTAGTTCTGCTTCGAGTTCTCGTGCAGTGAGTGGCGCATCTTGACCCAGCCCACCAGTTCCGACTGGCGCATGGGCTTGGCGATGTAGAAGCCCTGCACCTCGTGGCAGCCGAGTTGCGCGAGCGCGCGCATCTGCTGGAGGTTCTCCACCCCCTCGGCCACCACCCGCAGGCCCATGTGCCGGCCGAGGTCGATGGTCGAGCGCACGATGCTCTCGCTGCCGTTGTCGTCGATCAGGCCGGCCACGAAGGACTGGTCGATCTTGAGTTCATGCACGGGCAGCTGCTGGAGCTGCTTCAGGGTGGCATAGCCGGTGCCGAAGTCGTCCACCGACAGCTTCACCCCCATGGCGGAGATTTCGCGCAGCGACTGCAGCGCGGCTGCAGATTCGCTCACCACGCCGCTCTCGGTGATCTCCAGGCAGAGGTGGTCGCCGCTGGAATTCTGCGCCTTGAGGATCTCGCCGATCTCCTGGGCGAAGCCGGGGGTCTGGATGTCGGTGGCCGTGACATTGACCGACAGCCGCACCGCGAGCCCGGCGTCGGCCAGTTCGCGGCCGAATCGCGCGCCTTCCCGAACCACCCAGCGGGTGATCTGACGCATGAAGCCGGTCTGCTCGGCAAAGGGGATGAACTCGGCGGGCGGGATACGACCGCGCACCGGATGCTTCCAGCGCAGCAGCCCTTCCGCCCCCACGATGAGGCCGCTGCTGAGATCGAGCTTGGGCTGGAAGTGCAGCTCGAACTGGCCGCCCTCGAGCGCCTTGCGCATCTCGCCGAGCATCGACAGGTAGCTGCGCTGCTGGCCGGTTTCGACGCCGTCAAAGACATGCGAGCCGCTCTGGCGGCGCTTGGCCAGATACATGGCGGAGTCGGCCCGGCGCATGAGCGTGGCCTCATCCTGGCCGTGCTGCGGGAAGATGCTGATGCCCAGGCTGGCGCCGATGTCGATGAGCTGATCGCCCCAGCGCAGCGGTTCGCGCAGCAGCTGCAGGATGCGCCGTGCCACATCCTCGGACACGCTCTGCGGGCCGGGCAACAGCATCACGAATTCATCACCGCCCAGCCGCGCCACGGTGTCGCAGTCGCGCACCGCGCGCTTGAGCCGGCGCGACACCTCCTTGAGCACGGCATCGCCCGCGGCAGGGCCGCGGGTGTCGTTGATGACCTTGAACCGGTCGAGGTCCATGACCATCAGGCCGAAGGATTCGCGCCGGCGCTCGCTGGCCCGCACGGTGTGGCGGATGCGGTCGGTGAGCAGGGCCCGGTTGGCCAGGCCGGTGAGCGGGTCGGTGAGGGCGTGCTCGCCGATGCGCCGTTCGCGTTCGGCGAGGCCCTCGGCAACCGCGTCGATGCGTCGGGTGAGCTGATCGATTTCGTCGGTGCCGTCGAGCGCGGCGCCACGGGGCTTGTAGCGTCCCTCCTGCAGCTCGCGCAGCATGGTCTCGATGGTGGACACCCGCTCATGGAAGCGCCGGGTGCGCCAGCCCGCGAGGGCCGAGGCCGCCGCCACCAGGATGAGCGTCTGCAGGGCGAGCGGGACGATCACGGTCCAGGGGGAGGTGGACCAGAGCCCGAAGCCGCCGGTGTTCAGCGTGAGGCCGAGCAGACCGATCGGGACCAGCAGGGTGGCCACGCCGAGCACTGCCTTGCTCGAGGAAGTCCACTGGCCCTTGCCGCCGAGGAAGCGCAGCATGGGCAGAGACATCAGGCGCGAGAAGGTCGCCTCCATCGCCAGTTGAGCCTGGCTGGGTGGCTTCGGCACCTCGTAGGCCGGGCGCGCAGATCGGGCGGAGCCGGATTTCTCCGGGAGGGGGGCGGACGGCGGCATGGCATGATTCTTTCAGACGGCCCGACGGGCTGGCGGGGTCGGCGGACGGGCGGAACCCCTCGCCGGACCAGCGAGCTGCCCGTGACACGCCCTCAACCTTCTGCGGAGCCCATGATGGCACACCCCCTCGATCAGGCCCTGGATTTCACCGACCGCCAGGTGCTGGTGGTCGGTGGCTCCAGCGGCATCGGCAACGGCATCGCGCAGGCCTTCCGGGCCCGGGGCGCGGCCGTCCATGTCTGCGGCACCCGCCCGAGCGCGGCTGATTACGCCGGCACGGCGGGGTCCGATCTCAGCGGGCTGGGCTACTCGGTGCTCGATGTGGCCAGCACCGCCGCGATCGAGACCTGGGAGCCGCCCTTCAAGCGGCTGGATGTGCTGGTGCTGTCCCAGGGCATGGTGCTCTATGGCCGGCGCGAATACACCAACCCGGGCTTTGCGCAGGTGCTGCAGGTCAACCTGAACAGCCTGATGGCCTGCGCCCTGAAGTTCCAGCCGATGCTCCAGGCGGCGTCGGGCTCGCTGATCGTCATCAGTTCCACCGCGGCCTTCCAGTCGACCCGCGGCAATCCCGCCTACAACGCCTCCAAGGCCGGTGCGGTCGGCCTGGTGCGCACGCTGGGCGATGCCTGGGCGCGCGACGGCATCCGGGTGAACGGCATTGCGCCGGGCTTCGTGGCCACCAAGATGACCGAGGTCACCACCGCCAATCCCGAGCGGCTGGCCGGCACCCTGCGGGCGATTCCCATGGGGCGGCTTGGCACCCCGGTGGACATGGCCGGGGTGGCGCTCTTTCTGGCCTCGCCGCTGGCGGCCTATGTGTGCGGTCAGACCCTGCCGGTGGACGGCGGACTGCTGCTGCCCTGAACCTCAGGCCGCGATCGGGTCCAGCGGGTAGATCGGGCGGCTGAGCTTGCGGTAGCGCAGGCTCGCGTAGTCGGAGGTGCACACGCCAGAGCCCGCGCACTCGACGATCGCACGGGCGTAACGGCGCAGGCCGGCGCGCCAGTGCACCCGGCTCTTGAGCATGAGGAAGCGCAGCGCGGCAGGGTCGATGCCCACCGCCTCCAGGCAGCCGATGTCGTGCGGCTCGACATGCTCGCTGATCACCACCACATCCACCGTGCCCACGCGCAGCACCGCCGTGGGCCCCATGTTGACCAGCTGCCCGCGGGCCATCGGCCCGTGGTTGCGGAACTGGCCGTCGCTCAGGCGCCGCACCTCGCCGGTGACGGTGAGCGGCTGGCCGGCCAGACCCACCGAGGGCATGGGCAGCTTGCCGCCCAGAGAGACCGTCACCCGCGCGCCCACCCCGGCGCGGGCCATCACCTGCACCGCCTGCGGGTCGTAGATGGCGAAGGCGGCAGCGTCGGGCAGGCCGGCGGCGATCAGCCGGCCGAGCACCGTGGTGGTGTCCATGGTGCCGCCCGAGGCGCAGTTGTCGTAGTGGTCGAGCAGCACGATCGGGCCGGTGCCCGGCGCGGTGTCGGCCAGCGCGCGGGCGCGGGCCAGCGAGACATCGAGGTCCTCGAGGCGATAGACGAAACCTTCGCGATGCGCCCAGGCCATGGCCAGCAGCTCGTCGCAGGCCCGGCGAGCGCGGTCGGCGTCGTGATCGACCACCACCGCCGACAGCTGGGCGATGGCGATGTCGGCGTGCGGAAAGCCGGTGAACACGGTGGCGCTCAGCACGCCCTCGGCCTCGAGCTCGCGGCAGCGCGCCTGCAGCGAGTGGTTGGGCTCGTCGTCGGTGCCCTGGCGCATGACATGGGTGAGCATGGGCTTGCCGCCCCAGGCCATGGCCGGGAGCGGGCAGCCCTGCAGCGAGGCGAGGATGGGTCGGGCCGCACGCACGCCGGTCTCGTACATGTCGATGTGCGGATAGGTCTGGTAGCCCGACAGCACATTGGCGTGGGCGACCATCTCGGCCGACAGGTTGGTGTGCATGTCGAGGGCCACGCCGATCATGACGCCCGGTGCCACCGCGCGGATGCGGCGCAGCAGCTCGCCCTCGCCGTCATCGTGGCTGGCGGTGACCATGGCGCCGTGCAGGTCGAGCAGCACCGCGTCGCAGCCGCGGGCCACCGCGGCGCAGATGCGCTCGCAGACATGGTCGAACACCGCGTCTTCGCAGGGCGCGCTCGGGGCGGCCGAAGCGGCGATCGGGGTGTCGATCTGCGCGCCGAGCTGGGTGGCCAGGTCGATGAAGGCGGCGATCGCCGAGCCGGTGCCGCGGTAGGCGGCGATGACCGCCTCGCCCTCGGGCGGCGGATGGCCGCCGCCGAAGCGCTCGAGCGGCGTGGGCACGGGCGAGAAGGTGTTGGTCTCGTGCTTGAACTGGGCGATGACGATCTTCATGACCGGGCTCCGGACGGCGTGATCAGTAGGCGAGCTTCAGGCCCGGGCGGGCCCAGTCGAGCTCGACCAGCAGGCCGGCGCCCGAGAGCGTGACCAGCGCCTTGCGCCGATCGAGGCCGGCGAAGCACAGGTTGGTCACGACCCAGTCCTGAGGCGTGGGCACGAACTCGACCAGGCCGCCCTGCGGGGCGATCACGGTGATGCCGCCCTGCAGGATGGTGGCCACGCAGATGTTGCCCCCGGCCTCGACCGCCAGCGAGTCGTAGGATGCGGGCACGGGCGAGGCATAGAGCAGGCGCCCGCCATTGGGCGAGGGATGCGGCGCGCGGGCGATCTCGCCGGGCCCGGTGACCTCGAAGGCCCACAGCCGGGCGGTCTGGGTCTCGGCCACATAGACCGTGCGGCCGTCGGGCGAGAGCCCCACGCCATTGGAGGTCATCAGGGGATAGACCACCTTCTTCACCGACGAGCCGTCGGCCCGGGCGTAGTAGAGGCCACCGCGGTCGAGGTCGCGCGGGCGTCCCTTGCCGAGGTCGGTGAACCAGAAGCCGCCCTGGCCGTCGAAGACCAGGTCGTTGGGGCCGCGCAGCGGGATGCCGTCGACCTCGGTGTAGAGCACCTCGACTCGGCCGGTATTCAGGTCGACACGCTCGATGCGCCCGCCGCTGTAGTCGGCCGGCTGATGGCTGGGGAACCAGATGCCCTGGCGCTCGACCCAGTCGAAGCCGCCGTTGTTGCAGATGTAGCACAGGCCGTCGGGGCCGATGGCCGCGCCGTTGGGGCCGCCGCCGAGCTTGGCGACGATTTCCTTGCGGCCGTCCCGGGTGATGCGGGTGAGGGTCTGGCGGCGGATCTCGACCAGCACCACCGAGCCATCATCGAGCGCGACCGGGCCTTCGGGGAACCAGAGATCATCGGCGAGAACACGGGTCATCGGCAGGCCTTCCGGAGTGCTGGGGAACGCGGCCGAGTGTACGCGCAAGCCGCGGTAAGCTGCGTTCCATGAACGAGATCATCCTGCACCACTACGACGCCTCGCCCTACGCCGAGAAGATCCGCCTGATCCTGGGCGCCAAGCGCCTGCCCTGGCGCTCGGTGCAGATACCGTGGGTGATGCCCAAGCCCGACCTGGTCGCGCTCACCGGCGGCTATCGCCGGACCCCCGTGCTGCAGATCGGTGCCGATGTCTACTGCGATACCGCGCTGATCGCCCGTGTGCTTGACGAGACGGGGTCGGCGCCGTTGCTGCATCGACCCGACCGGATCGCGGCGCTGTCGGTGGCCGACCTCGCCGAGCGCGAGCTGTTCGGCGCGGCGGTCGGATTCGTGTTCCAGCCGCGTGGCTTCTCCGCGCTGTTCCAGGGCATGGGCAAGGCGCAGATCGAGGCCTTCATGGCTGATCGCAAGGCCATGCGCGCCGGGGGCGCGCCGCGCATGGAACTGTCCGAGGCCACCGGCCTGCTGCACCACTGGCTGCAGCGCGTGACCGACCATCTCGCCGATGGCCGAGCCTTCCTGGTGGCCGATGAACCGACCATTGCCGACTTCGCGGTCTACCACCCGCTGTGGTTCGTGGCTCGCGCGCCGGCACTGGCCACGGTGCTCGGCGAGTATCCCGCGGTGAGCGCCTGGATGGCGCGGGTGGCGGGCTTCGGCCACGGCACATCCTCGCCGATGAGCGCCGAGGATGCGCTGGCCGCGGCCCGCGCGGCCTCCCCGGCCGCCCCGCAGGCCCATCCCTGGGTCGACTGGCACGGCTGTCAGCCGGGTGACGAGGTGATCATCGAGCCCGCCGACTACGGCATCGTGCCGGTGCGCGGCCTGCTCGCCATCTCGGCCCCCGATCGCCTTGCACTGCGCCGCACCGACCCGCGCGCGGGTGAGGTGCTGGTGCATTTCCCCCGTGTCGGCTACCGGCTTCGGCGGCCCTGAGCCGCATCGCTGCGATACCATCGAACCATGCTCCCGCTCGCCATCGAACGCATCCCCCCGGCCGACGAGGCCCTTCGCCCCGCCATCCGCGAGTTTCTCGCCCGCGAGATGCCTCCCCTGGACACCGGTCTGCGCTCGCGCTCCTGGATGGGCTACGACGCCGAATTCAGCCGCAAGCTCGGTCAGGCGGGCTTCCTGGGCCTGACCATGCCGCGCCGCTACGGCGGCGGCGAACGCGGCTACTTCGCCCGCTTCGTGGTGGTCGAGGAACTGCTCTCGGCCGGCGCGCCGATCTCGGCGCACTGGATTGCCGACCGCCAGAGCGCGCCGCAGATCCTGCGCTACGGCACCGAGGCGCAGCGTGAGCGCTATCTGCCGCTGATCTGCCGCGGCGAGGCCTTCTTCTGCATCGGCATGAGCGAGCCCGACTCCGGCTCCGATCTCGCCAGCGTGCGCACCCGCGCCGTGCGCGACGGTGACGGCTGGCGTCTGAGCGGCCGCAAGATCTGGACCACCAACGCCCACCACGCCCACTACATGATCGCGCTGGTGCGCACCTCGGGCGGGCCCCAGGATCGTCAGTCCGGCCTGTCGCAGATGCTGATCGATCTCACCGCGCCCGGCGTGAGCATCCGCCCCATCACCGATCTGGCCGGCGACGAGCACTTCAACGAGGTCACCTTCGACGATGTCCGGCTCGGGCCCGACGCCCTGGTGGGCGTGGAAGGCGAGGGCTGGTCGCAGGTCAATGCCGAGCTCGCCATCGAGCGCAGCGGGCCCGAGCGGCTGCTCTCGTCGATCGTGCTGCTCGATGCGCTGATCGCCTGGCAACGCTCCCTGCCGCAGCCCGATCCGGTGGCGGTGGCCGAAATCGGTGCGGTGCATGCCCGGCATGTGGTGCTGCG
>NZ_CEXFHW010000104.1:0-14233 GCF_982640115.1 Quisquiliibacterium sp.
CTGCTCGGCGTGGGCGCGCCCAGCCAGATCAGCGACGACTACACCGTGGGCTTCAGCCTGGCGCGCCTGGCCACCCTGGCCTACGAGACCATCGGCGAGCACACCGCCTACCAGGCGATCGTCAAGCTGAGCGATCTCGGCTCGCTCAACGGCCTGGGCGAACTGGTGGTCCACTGGGGCGAGGCCTGCGGCAACGACTTCCTGCGGGTCGACCTGAGCGGAGGCGGCGGCGAGGTGCCTGCGCCACCCACCCTGTCGCTGCTCGGTCTGGCCGCACTGCTCGGGCTGGCGGGCCGTTTGCGAAACCGCGCCCGCTGAGCAGGGGTGGACGGCCGGCGCCGTCGGCATCAGAGTCCGCAGCCATGGACACGCAGGCAACCGGGCCGCTCGCCGGCCTGAAGGTGATCGAACTCGGCCAGCTCATCGCCGGCCCCTTCGCCGCCAAGACCCTCGCTGACTTCGGCGCCGAGGTCATCAAGATCGAGCCGCCCGGGGTGGGCGACCCCTTGCGCCAGTGGCGCCTGATCCGCGACGGCACCTCGGTGTGGTGGCAGGTGCAGTCGCGCAACAAGCGCTCGCTCGCGCTCGACCTGCGCGAAGCGCAGGCCCAGGACATCGTGCGCCGCCTGGTACGCGAGGCCGATGTGCTGATCGAGAACTTCCGGCCCGGCGCCATGGAGGGCTGGGGGCTGGGCCCCGAGGCGCTGCTGGCGATCAATCCGCGGCTGGTGATGCTGCGGGTGAGCGGCTTCGGCCAGAGCGGCCCCTACCGCGACAAGCCCGGCTTCGGCGTGGTGGCCGAGGCCATGGGCGGCCTGCGCCACCTCACCGCCGAGCCCGGCCGGGTGCCGGTGCGGGTGGGGGTGAGCATCGGCGACACCCTGGCCGCGCTGCACGGGGTGATCGGCATCCTGATGGCGCTGCGCGAGCGCGAGCGCTCGGGGCTGGGCCAGGTGATCGATGTGGCGCTCTACGAGGCGGTGTTCAACTGCATGGAGAGCCTGCTGCCCGAGCACAGCGCCTTTGGCGTGGTGCGCGAGCCCGCCGGCAGCGCGCTGCCGGGCATCGCGCCGAGCAACGCCTATCGCTGCGCCGACGGCGGCTATGCGCTCATCGCCGGCAATGGCGACAGCATCTTCCGCCGCCTGATGAGCGCCATCGGCCGCGACGACCTCGGGCAGGACCCGGCGCTCGCCGGCAACGCCGGACGGGTGGCCCGCGTGGCCGAGATCGACGCCGCGATCGGCGACTGGGCAGCGCAGCGCAGCGTGACCCAGGTGCTCGAGGCCCTCGATGCCGCGGCGGTGCCGGCCGGGCGCATCTACACCGTGGCGGACATTGCCGCCGATCCGCACTATCAGGCCCGCGGCATGATCGACTCGGTGACGCTCGCCGATGGCTTCCCGCTGGCGGTGCCGGGCGTGGTGCCCAGGCTGTCGCGTACGCCCGGCGGCCACCGGCGCAATGCGCCCGCCCTCGGCCAGGACAGCGACGCGGTGCTGCGCGAGATCGGGCTTACCGAAGCGCAGATCAGCGCGCTGCGCGAGCGCGGGATCGTGGCTGGTTGAGGCCGCGGCCGCCCGGCACTGGTCGGCCGCGAACGCTCAGCCGAAGTGGAAGAAGCAGAGCTTGTTGCCGTCGGGGTCGCGGAAGTAGGCGCCGTAGAAACCGCCGCCGCGATCGCCGGGCGACCCCTCGTCGGTGCCGCCCAGGGCCAGCGCCCGCGCGTGGAGCCTGTCGACCATCTCGCGGCTGCCGGCCATGAGGGCCACCATGGTGCCGTTGCCGGGCGTGGCCGGCTGGCCGTCGAAGGGCGCGAGCAGGCCGAGCGTGGGCTGGCTGCGCGAGACACCCCAGCCGATGCCGCGATCGGTGTCCCACACCCGCTTGGCCGCCATCTCGGCCAGCAGGGCGTCATAGAAGGCTGCAGCGCGGGGGAGATCATTGGTGCCGAAAGTGACATAGCCAATCATGACGACCTTTCACGGGAGAGGGGCAGCGGCCCGATGCTTCACGATAGCACCCGGCCGACGACATCGCGGCAGAGCCCGACTTACTCCGCCTTGATGCCGGCCGCGTCGGCCACGCGGCGGAAACGGGCGATCTCCTGGCGCAGGTGCTCGCCCATGCGCTCCGGACCGAAGTCGATCATGGGATCGCTGCCGTTGACCTCGAAGTAGCGCTTCATCTCGGGGGTTCTCAGCGCGGCCTGCATCGCGGCCACCAGCTTGCCGTGCACCTCGGGCGGCGTCTCGGCGCGCACGAAGAACGAGGTCCAGGCATAGTTTTCGTACTCGGGGAAGGTCTCGCGGATGGCGGGCACGTTGGGCAGCCCGGGATGGCGGGTGGCGCCCGAGACCGCGATCGCGCGGATCTTGCCTGACTGGATCAGCGGCAGCGCGCCCGACATGTCGCCCATGCCGACATCGAGCGCCCGGCCGATCACATCGGTGATCGCCTGGGCCTGACCCTTGTAGTTGACATAGTTGACCTTGACGCCGCCCAGCGCAGCCACCCACTCGATGCCGAGGTGATAGCCGGCCGAGTAGCTGCCTACCGATACCGGCTTGCTCTTGGCTGCGGCGACCAGGTCGGGGATCGAGCGGATCGGCGACTCGTTGGCCACGTACCAGACATTCATGCTGCGCAGGATGCCGTTGACCGGCTTGAAGTCCTTGACCGAGTCATAGCCCGGGTTCTTCATGACGATCGGGTTGACCGACATCGGCGAGTTGGTGCCCACCAGCACGGTGTAGCCGTCGGCCGGCGCCTGCTTGACCGCCAGCACCGCGACCGCACCGCTGCCGCCGGGGCGGTTCTCCACCACCAGGGTCTGGCCGAGCGTGCGCTGCATCTGCTCGGCGATCACGCGGGTGGCGCCATCAGCACCGCTGCCAGCGGCGAAGGGCACGATCACGCGGATGGGCTTGTTCGGGAAGTCGCTCTGGGCGGGCGCGGTGGCGGGCAGGACCGCCGCGGCGCAGGCAAGAACCATCAGCGCACGGCGCGGGTTGGTAGGGCGGGTCATGAGGGTGTCTCCAGGTGAAGCGGAAGTGCGGGTGGGAAACGGGGCAGACGAGGGACGGAATCAGGGCAGGCGTACCGCGCCCGCGGCCTGCAGCGCCGCGATGCGTTCGGGGTCGTAGCCGAGCTGCTCGAGCACCTGTCGGCCGTGTTCGCCGAGGTGCGGCGCCGGGCCGGGCACCGGCGCGTCGGTCTCGCCGAAGCGGGCGGCTGCCCGCGCCACGCGCACCCGGCCGATGTCGCCGTGGTCGATCTCGACCAGGGCGCGGTTGTGCACCACCTGCGGGTCATCGATCACCTCGGGCTTGAGGTTGACCTTGCCCACCGGCGCGTCGGCCTCGTGCAGGCGGGCCACCAGCTCGTCGGTGCCGTGGCGGGCGAACAGCGGCTCGAGCGCCGCGCGCAGCTCCTTCGGATGGCGCGAGCGCGCCTGCGTGGACGAGAAGCGCGGGTCGGCAGCCAGCGCCGGCTCGCCCAGGCCCCGGCACAGCGCCTCGAACTCGTCCTGCTGCGGCGTCATGGTGGCGAGGTAGCCATCCCGGGTGCGATAGGGCCGCAGGGTGCCGCCCACCTCGGGGAAGGCCGCCGGCGGCTCGTCGAGGAACATGTGGTTGTACATCGCGTCAGGCCAGTTGAAGGCCAGCGCGGTATCGAGCATCGAGAGCTCCACCACCCGGCCCTCGCCGTCGCGCTCGCGCGCGAGCAGTGCCGCGGTGACCGCCTGAGCGGCAGTCATGGCGGTGAGCTTGTCGCAGATGGTGGTGGCCACCAGGCCCGGCTCCATGCCGGGCTTCTCGAGGTGCGAGGCGCACATGCCCGAGACCGCCTGGATCACGGCGTCGTAGACCCGGGCCTCGGTGTAGGGCCCATCCTGGCCGAAGCCGGTGATCGAGAGGTAGATCAGGCGCGGATTGAGCGCACGCAGCGCGTCGCGGCTGAAGCCGAGGCGGGACAGCACGCCAGGGCGGAAATTTTCCATCAGCACATCGGCGCGACCGATGAGGTCTCGCAGCACCTCGCGCCCGGCCTCGCTCTTGAGGTCGAGCACGATCGAGCGCTTGCCGCGATTCATGGCCGCGAACACCGCCGAGATGTCGCCCTTGGCCGGGCCCACCCGACGGGCGATGTCGCCGCCGGCGGTCTCGACCTTGATCACTTCGGCGCCCTGGTCGGCGAGCAGGGCGGCGGCCATGGGGCCGGAGTAGACGGCAGAAAGATCGAGCACGCGGATGCCGGCCAGCGGCAGGGAGGGGGAGGTCATGGCGTGTCTCCGAGGGCAAGCAGGGCCGCGCAGCGCGGGTCATCATGGGCGCCGTCATCGTCGGCGAGCGGATCGCGCGGCCCGAGTCGATGGGCCAGCACCAGATCGGCGAGCCAGGCGCGCAGGGCCAGCCCGGGCTGCGCAGCCTCATGGCGAAGGCCGGCGAGCGTAACCGCGTGATAGAGCGCCGAGGCAGCCTGGCGGGCGAGGTGGTCGTGTCCGTCCTGCGCGGCGCGCGCAGCGAAGTCGAAGGCGCGCGTGAGGGCCTGCGCCTGCCCGGCCGCCAGCGCCGGGGCCACCGGCGCGCCGGTGGCCAGCAGCTGCTCGACCCGCGCGCGCAGCGCCGGCAGGGAGCCCTCGCGGCGGATGGCGCGCAGCACATCGAGCGCGACGATGTTGCTGGTGCCCTCCCAGATCGAGCCGAGGTGGGCATCGCGCAGCAGGCGCGGATCGCTCCACTCCTCGATGTAGCCGCAGCCGCCGCGCACCTCCATCGCATCGCCGGTGACCACCCGCGCGTCCCGGCAGGCCCGGAACTTGATGAGCGGCGTGAGAATGCGGGCAAGCGCCGCCGCGCCCGGCTCGCCGGCGTCGGCGCGCTGCAGGGCCTGGGCGGTCAGGAAGGCCATGGTGCGGGCCTGCTCGGCGCGCACGCTCATCTTGAGCAGCTGGCGGCGCATCAGCGGCAGCGCCGCCAGCGGCTGGCCGAAGGCCTGGCGGTGATGAGCCACATGCAGCGCCTCGGTCAGCGCGCGGCGCATCAGGCCGGCGGCGCGCACCCCGTTGGACAGGCGCGAATTGTTGATCATGTCGGCCATGTGCTTGAAGCCGCGGCCGCGCTCGCCCACCAGCCAGGCGCGCGCGCCCTCCAGCCGGATCTCGCCGCTGGCCATCGAGCGCGTGCCGAGCTTGTCCTTCAGGCGCAGGATGCGGTAGCGGTTGAGCGAGCCGTCGGGCAGCTCGCGCGGCAGCAGGAAGAGCGAGATGCCGGCCATGCCGGGGGCCTGCTCGCTGCGCGCGAGCACCATGGCCAGGCCGGCGTCGGCATTCGAGCAGAACCACTTGTCGCCGGTGAGCGCCCAGCTGCCGTCGGGCAGCGGCTGCGCCAGCGTGGCGGTGGCGGCCACATCGGAGCCGGCGCCCTGCTCGGTCATGAACATCGCGCCCTGGCGCAGCTCGTCGAAGTCCAGCGCGGTGACCTGCGGCAGGTAGCGCTCCACCAGCGCCGGCTCGCCGAAGCGGCGCAGCGTGCGGGCCAGCGAGTCGGTCATGCTGATCGGGCAGCACAGGCCGAACTCGGCCTGCACGAAGAGATAGGTCAGCGCGTACTTGGCCGCCGGCGGCATCGGCTCGGGCCAGCCGAGCACGCCGCCGCGGTGCGACAAGGCCGCGAGCCCGAAGTCGGCGAAGCCCAGGCGCTCCATCGCGACATAGGCGGGATGCTTGTCGATGCGCGACTCGTCGATGCCGCGACGGCTGCGCACCGACAGCGTGGGCGGATGGCGATCGGCAATGCCCGCGAGCTCGTCGAGCCGGCCGCCGGCCAGCGCGCCCAGCCGGTCGAAGTGCGGCGCGAGGTGGGCCATCAGCGGGCCGGGCAGGTAGGCCGCGAACATCGGCGCGGCCATCGGATCGGCCCGGTAGAGGTTCAGGCCGCGGGCGTCGGGCACGGGCGAGTCGGACATGGCGGCGGTCTCAGTCGATGCGCGCACCGGAGGCCTTGACCAGCTTGCCCCAGCGCTCGCGGTCAGTGCGGATCACCTCGGCGAACTCCTCCGGGGTGCTGGTCCAGAGCTCGAAGCCCTGCAGGGCCACCCGCTCGCGCACCTCGGTGGAGCGCAGCGACTGGATGAGAGCCTGGTTGAGCCGGCTCACCACCGGCTTCGGAATGCCCGCCGGGCCGACGATGCCGAACCAGAGATCGCTGCCGACCTCGCTGAAGCCAGCATAGCCCGCCTCGGTCATCGAGGGCACGCCCGGCACATAGGGCGAGCGGCGGGCGCCCGAGACCGCCAGCGCGCGGACCCGGCCCGCGCTCACCGAGGGCATGGCGGTGACGGTGACATCGAACATGAAGGTGATGTTGCCGGCGATGACATCGGCCATGGCCAGCGCGCTGCCGCGATAGGGGATGTGCTGCATCGGCGCGCCGGTGACATAGCGCAGGGCTTCGCCGGCCAGGTGATTGGACGAGCCGTTGCCGGCCGAGCCGAAGGTGACCTTGCCGGGATTGGCCCTGGCATAGGCGACCAGCTCGGCCACGCTGGTGATCGGCAGCCGCGGGTTGACCACCAGCACATTGATGTAGCGCACGCCGAGCGTGAGCGGGGTGAAGTCGCGGCTGGTGTCGTGCGGCAGCCGGGCGCCATACAGGTGCGGATTGATGGAGTGGGTGCCGGTGGTGGCCAGGCCGATGGTGTAGCCATCGGGCGCGGAGCGGGCCACCCGTTCCATGCCGATCGAGGCGCCGGCGCCGGGCACATTCTCGACCACCACCGGCTGGCCGAGCACATCGGCGAGCTTCTGCGCCACGGGGCGCGAGAAGGAGTCGGTGGGACCGCCCGGCGGAAAGGGCACGATCCACTTCAGCGGCTTGTTCGGAAAGGCCTGGGCGCGGGCTGCCCCCAGGGGCAGGGCCGACAGGCCGAGGGCGGCCAGCAGGCCGGTGGTGATGCGGCGTCTCATGTCGTGATCCGGAGAAAGTGAGGCAAAGGCATGGTTTGGCCCCGGCGGGCGCGCCCGCGTCGGCGCGGCCACTCAGCGCAGGCGGAACATCCCGTCAGGCTCGGCCAGCACGCGGCCGTCGGCCACCAGTTCGTCCAGGTGCTGGGTGATGCTGCGCCGCTCGGCATCGTCGACCCACAATTCCTCGTAGTCGGGCGGGTACATCAGGCGACAGGCGACGAGCTCGGCCAGGCTGCGGGGCTGCGGCGCGAGCAACTCGAGCAGGCGGCGCTCGCGCTCGTCGATCTTGGCCGTGAACGCCGCCAGCGCCTGCAGCATGGCTTCACGGTCGGTGTACACGCCGCGGTGATGGGAGGTGACCCAGACCCGGGCGGGGATGCCGGGCAGCCGGGCGAGCGAGCGGCGGAAGTCGGCGAGGCTGGAAGTGCCGTCGCCGTAGTACGGGCCGAACCCGGTGAGGTCGATGTCGCCAATAAAGGCCACGCCCTCGGGCTCGATCAGCAGCACGCAATGGCCGGCGGTGTGGCCGGGCATATGAATGGCCCGCACGCGAGAGCCACCGAGCTCCCAGCTCGCGCCGTCGTCATAGGCGAGGGCATCGGGGCGGGCGACGTAGTCGTAATCCTTGCGGATCTTGGCGAGCATCGGCGCGCGGCGCTCCGGCGCCAGGCCGTAGTGGCGGGCCAGCCCTTCCCAGCTGCGCAGGGCATCGACATCGGCCCGGTGCGCGTGCACCGGCACGCCCGGCAGGCGGTGCAGGCCGGCAATGTGGTCTTCGTGCACATGACCGAGCACGCACAGGTCGGCCCGGTCGAAGGCCTCGCCCACCCGGTTGGATACCGGCGGGGAATCGAACACGGCCAGCGAGTCGGTGCCGCGCACGACGACCTGATTGCCGTCGGGATACTTGCCGTTCTTGTCGCCGAAGAAGACCGAGACGCGACCGAAATCGGCGCGCGGCGGGGCGACCGGTGAGGAGAGGGAGGTGGACATGGAAGCAGGCCGCGGCAGCGGGGCGCTGGGAATGACGACAGGCGCGACGATAGCGCGAAAGCACCGCCCCGGTGCCGATGGCCGCGCCGGCATCCGTCTCGATGTCTGGCAACGGTGGCAGGCCGCCGTGCCCGGGCTGCCGTATGCTGCGCGCCCAGCGACGGGGCCCCGACGGCCTCGAAGCTCATCGACGAGCCGCGGCACCGCCATCACCCGCCAGGGAGGGAAGCCATGAAGATCGACGCGTTCAGCAACCGAGCGACTCTCCGGGCAGGACGGACATGCTAGCCGTGGCCGATGTCAGCGTGCGCCTGGAGGAACTGCGGCCGGGCATGCGGGTGGCCTGGGTCACCCTCGAGAACACCGCCCGGGCCAACAGCATGAACCGGGCGCTGATGAGCCGCTTGCAGGCCGTGCTCGCCGGGCTTGCGGGCGATGAGGCGTTGCAGGCCCTGGTGCTCACCGGTGCCGGCGAGCGAGCCTTCGTGGGCGGCGCCGACATCGGCGAGATGTCGGCCCTCGATATCGAGGGCGCGCGCGCCTTCATCACCGAGGTGCACCGCTGTTGCGAGGCGGTGCGGCGCTTCCCGGCGCCCGTGATCGCGCGCATCAACGGCGTCACCCTGGGCGCCGGCCTCGAGCTGGCTGCCGCCTGCGACCTGCGGGTGGCGGTGCAGGGCGCGCGCTTCGGCATGCCCGAGGTGCACCTGGGCATCCCCTCGGTGGTGGAAGCCGCGCTGCTGCCGCACCTGGTGGGCTGGGGCCGGGCGCGCGAAATGCTGCTGCTGGGCGAGACCTTCGATGCGGCGCAGGCGCTGCAATGGGGCCTGCTCGAGCGCGTGGTGCCCGAGGCCGAGCTCGATTCGGCGGTGGCCCAGTGGCTGGCCAGCCTGGCCAGGGGCGGCACCCAGGCGCTGCGAACCCAGAAGCAGCTGATGCTGGCCTGGGAGAACCTGCCGCGCGACGAGGCGATCACCGCCGGTGTGGACGCCTTTGCCAGCAGCTACCGCAGCGGTGAGCCCACGCGGATGATGGCCGACTTCCTCGCAGCCCGGGCGGCAGCGAAGACGCGCGGCGGCTGACGCCGCGCCCGCTCGACAACGCCGACGCCGCGGTGGCGCAAGGTCGCCCGGCCGTCAGGCCTGGGGCGGACGCTCGCCCGACACCTGCAGGAACACCGCCGACACATCGAGCCCGCCGAGATCGGCGCGGCGCGCAGCCTGCATCTGGCTGCGCACCAGCGAGGCGATGGGCACCGGGCGATCGAGCTCCTGGGCCAGCGACAGGAAGTAGCGCAGATCCTTTTCCATCAGGGCGAGCTGGAACTGCGGCGAGAAGTCGCGCGCGTAGATCTTGGGCATCTTGGTCTTGAACAGCCGCGACCCGGCTGCGCCCTCGCCGAGCACGAACTGCGTGGCCTCGGGGTCGAGGCCCGCAGCCTGCGCCACCAGCAGCGCCTCGGCGATCGCGGCATTGACCGTGCCCGAGAGCATGTTGTTGATCAGCTTGATGGTGGCGCCCGCACCCGAGGGGCCCATGTGGCGATGCGACTTGCCCATGGCCTGCAGCAGCGGCAGCGCGCGCTCGACATCGGCAGGCTCGCCACCGACCATGAAGACCAGTTCGCGGCCGCGCGCCTGGGCAAGGCTGCCCGACACCGGGGCGTCGACATGGCCGATGCCGCGCGCGGCGGCCGCGCGGGCCACCTCCCGCACCATCGCGGGCGTGTTGGTGCTGCAGTCGAGGATCAGCGTGCCCGGCGCGGCGCTGGCCACCACGCCTTCTTCGCCGAGCATCACGGCGCGGGTGGCAAGGTCGTCGGCCACCATCGAGACCACGAACTGTGCGCCGCGCACCGCCTCGGCAATGCCCTGGCAGGCCGTGGCGCCGGCCGCGACCAGCGACCGGGCCTTGTCCGGGCTGCGGTTCCACACCCGCAGGGCATGGCCGGCGGCGAGCAGGTTGGCGGCCATCGGGCCGCCCATGGCGCCCAGACCGATGAAGGCGATGACTGACACGAGGGACTCCCTGGCGAGGGTATGCGGCACGGCCGCGGGCACGGCGCAGGCCGATGCCCGGTGGAACAGCCGCGGATGCCGATGGTAGCAGTCGGCGCTATGCTGCCCTCCCCACCCCCGCCACTCCGGAGACACCATGCTCGACCCGCAAGCCAAGGCCCTGTTGCAACTCATCGAGCAGCGTGGTCTGCCGGCGGTGCACCAGCAGACACCCGTCGAGGCGCGTGCCTCGTACCGCGAGCGCCGATTCTTCACCCAGCCCGATGCGCCCGAGATGGCCGAGGTGCGCGACCTGCCGGTGCCCGGCCCGGCCGGCCCGGTGCCCTGCCGAAGCTACCGGCCCCGGGGCAGCCAGGCGGGCCAGGTGCTTCCCGGCCTGGTGTACTTCCACGGCGGGGGCTTCGTGATCGGCGATCTCGACACCCATGATGTGCTGTGCCGCGAGCTGAGCCATGCCAGCGGCTGTGCGGTGATCTCGGTGGATTACCGCATGGGCCCCGAGGCCCGCTTCCCGGCGGCGGTGGATGACTGCCTCGCGGTCACCCGCTGGGTCTCGGCCAACGCGGCTTCGCTCGCCATCGACCCCTCCCGGCTGGCCGTGGGCGGCGACAGCGCCGGCGGCAATCTCGCCGCGGTGGTGGCGATCGCCGCGCGCGATGCCGGCGACACCCCGCTCGCCTTCCAGCTGCTGATCTATCCCTGCGCCGACTTCCGCATGGGCAGCGACTCGCACCGCGTGAACGGCCAGGGCTATCTGCTCACGCACGACACCATCAGCTACTTCTACGGCCACTACCTGAACAGCGAGGCCGAGCGCCAGGACTGGCGCGCCTCGCCGCTGCTGCACGACAGGCTCGGCGGACTGCCGCCGGCCCTGGTGCTCACCGCCGGCTTCGACCCGCTGCGCGACGAGGGCCTGCAGTACGCCGACGCGCTCTCGGCGGCCGGCAACCAGGCCCAGTATGTGTGCTTCGAGCGGCAGATCCATGGCTTCATCACCATGGGCAAGGTGCTGACCGAAGCCAACACCGCAGTGGCCTTCTGCGCCACCGCCCTGAAACGCGCGCTGGGCTGAACCGGGCGTCCCGCCAACGCGCCGGCCGGGCCGCGACACGCGCCCGGCCTGCCCCGGGGCTGCGCCGCTCAGGCCGCCCGGGCCGCGCGGATGAAATCCACCGCGCGCTCGGCGATCATGATCGTGGGCGCGTTGGTGTTGCCGCCGACGATCGCCGGCATCACCGAGGCATCGACCACTCGCAGCCCGCTCACGCCGCGCACCCGCAGCCGGGCATCGACGACATCCTGTTCATCGGGGCCCATGCGGCAGCTGCCTACCGGGTGATAGATGGTGTCGGCGTGGTCACGGATGAAGGCCTCGATCTGCGCATCGGTGGTGGCCTGGGCCGAGCCGCCGAGTTCGCGCCCGCGCCAGGGTGCCAGCGCCGGCGCATGCATGATCTCGCGCATCAGTCGGAAGCCGCGCACCAGGCGACGAAGGTCATCGGGGTCGGTCAGGAAGGCCGGGTCGATCAGCGGCGCGGCGGCCGGGTCGGGGCTGGCCAGGCGCACGCTGCCGCGGCTGCGCGGACGCAGCAGGCAGACATGGCAGGAAAAGCCCGGCCCGAAGACCGTCTTGCGGCCGTGATCGACGAGCTTGCCGATCACGAAGTGCAGCTGCAGGTCGGGAATCGGCTCGGCCGGGTCGCTGCGGATGAAGCCGCCGGCCTCGGCGAAGTTGGTGGTGAGCATGCCGCGACGCTCGCGTCGCCACTGCATCAGGCCGCGCAGCGCGCGTACCGCGCCGGGCAAGGACAGCGCGAACAGATCATGCGCGCCGGGCGCGTCGAACACCTGCACCACATCGATGTGGTCGTGCAGCTGCGCGCCCACGCCCGGCTGGTCGACCAGAACCGGCAGCCCCAGGCTGCGCAGGTGCTCGCCCGGCCCGATGCCCGAGAGCATCAGCAGCTGCGGTGAGCCGAAGGCGCCAGCCGAGAGCAGCACCTCGGCCGCGGCCAGGGCCTGACGGGTTTCGCCCCCCAGCCGGTACGCCACCCCGCAGGCCCGGCCCGCCTCGAACATCACCCGCGTGACCTGCGCGCCGGTGACCACGCTGAGGTTGGGCCGGCTGCGCGCCGGCTCGAGGTAGGCGCGCGCCGCGCTGAAGCGCTCGCCATCGCGGTGGGTGACCTGATAGGGGCCCACGCCCTCGGGGTCGGGACCGTTGAAGTCGCGATTGAACGCATGGCCGCACTGGCCGGCCGCCTCGATGAAGCGCGGGCCGAAGGGGTTGGGCGAGCGCAGGTCCATGACATTGAGCGGACCGCCCACGCCATGGAAGTCATCGCCGCCGCGCTCGTTGTTCTCGGCGCGACGGAAGCTGGGCAGCACATCGGCCCACGCCCAGCCGGGGTTGCCCTGCGCGGCCCAGCCATCGTAATCGGCCGGGTGCCCGCGGATGTAGATCATGGCGTTGATGGAACTGGAGCCGCCCAGCACCTTGCCGCGGGGCTGATAGCCGCGCCGGCCGTTCAGGCCCGGCTGCGGCACGGTCTGCAGGCCCCAGTTGGCCTGCTGATTCTTCGCGAGCAGCGCCAGCCCGGCGGGCATGCGGATGAGCACGCTGTCATCGGGCGGGCCGGCCTCGAGCAGGCAGACCCGCACGCGCGGGTCCTCGCTCAGGCGCCCCGCCAGCACGCAGCCCGCCGAGCCGCCGCCCACGATCACATAGTCGAACATGATGACTCCGCGCCGGACCGCCGGCAGCGCCTATCCTAACCGGCGCGCACGCTCTGCTACCCTGCGGCACCATGGCGCTGCGATCCACGATCCACAAGGCCCAGCTGTCGGTCGCCGACCTCGACCGCGGCTACTACGCCGACCACGCCCTCACGCTGGCCCGTCACCCCTCCGAGACCGAGGAGCGTCTGATGGTCCGGGTGCTGGCCTTCGCGCTGCACGCCGATCCGGCACTGGGTTTCGGGCGTGGCCTGTCCAGCGAGGATGAGCCCGATCTGGCCATCAGCGATGACACCGGGCAGCTTCAACTCTGGATCGCCGTGGGACTGCCCGACGAGAAGTGGTTGCGCAAGGCCGCTGCCCGTGCGCCGAGGGTGGTGCTGCTGACCTACGGCGGGGCGCGGGCCGACCTCTGGTGGCGACAGAACCAGGCCGCGCTCGCCCGTCACGCCCATCTGCGGGTGCTGCAGTGTGACGAGGACGGCACGCGCGCACTGGCGGCGATGGCGCAACGGACGATGAGCCTGTCGTGCACGGTGCAGGAGGGCGAGGTGCTGGCGAGCGATGGCCAGCGCAGTGCCGCCATCAGCCTCGACGTGCTCAAGCCTGGCCTGCCCGACGGCGGCCGCGAGACCGACCGCCAGTAGGCAACGGGCGGCCGGTCGCCGCCGGGTCCTCAAGTCTTCGGCCCGGGTGCCGAAGCAAGCGACGAGCCGCCGGATCGCCGCCATCGTGGCTGCGTCCCGCGCCTGACTGAGGACTCCTGCCGCCATGACCACCGGTTGCGACCCGTTTCGCCTGCCACACGCACCGCCCGACCCCGCCGCAAGACGCCGCGCCCATCCGTTCGCGGTGCTGCTGACCGCGGCGAGCTTCGCCTTGCCTGCGCTCGCCTTCGCGAGTGATGCGCCCGAGCCCAGGCCCTCGCGAAGTCCGCGCGACAGTGCCGAGGCAAGGCCCGTGAAGGAATCCCGCGAGGCCAGGGCGACCGCCAGCGCGAAGGAGGCGCAGGAGGCCGCACAGCTGCAGAGCCTGAGCGCGAAGATCGCCGAGTCGCTGTCGCGTTCTCGCGATGCGCGCACCTCGCCCACCAACGGGCTGGTCATCCGGGTGAAGGCGCCCGAGCCACCGGTGGCGGGCGTGGCGCCAAGACCGCGTCCGCCCGCGGCCACCACCGCCACCACCGCAGCGGTCGGTGGCCACGGCGCAACGCGTGCCGATGCCGCCGGCACGACGTCGACTCCCGGACGTGAGGCCGGCGGACACGGGCATGGCCGATCGGCCCACTGGAGCTACAGCGGCGAGGGCGGACCCGAGAACTGGTGGCGCCTGAAGCCGGAGTTCGCACGCTGCGCGGAAGGCGCGAGGCAGTCGCCGATCAACATCCGCGGCGGGATCCAGGTGGACCTCGAGCCAATCCGCTTCGAGTACCGGGCGAGCGCCTTCTCGGTGACCGACAACGGCCACACCGTGCAGGTGAGCACCAGCCCCGGCAACACGCTGTCGGTGATGG
>NZ_CEXFHW010000105.1:0-14192 GCF_982640115.1 Quisquiliibacterium sp.
TACAGCAAGCGCTGGATGTGTGCGGTGTGCATGCTCATGCACGCCGCCGGCCTGCTGATGCTCACCTTTGCCACGGGCCCGGTGATGCTCACCGCCTTCGCGGTGCTGCACGGCCTGGCCTGGGGCGTGCGCGGGCCCTTCATGCAGGCCATCCGCGCCGACTACTTCGGACGCCGCTCGATCGGCATGATCCTGGGCCTGTCCTCGGTGATCATCGCCATCGGCCAGATCGGCGGCCCGATGGTGGCTGGCATCCTGGGCGACGCCACCGGCAACTACCGCGCCGGCTTCACCGTGCTGGCCTTGCTGGCCGGCGCGGGATCACTGCTCTTCGCGCTCGCGCGCCGGCCGGCGCCGCCGGCCTGAGCGCAGTTGGCGCCGCGGCCCGCGGGCTGCAGCGCCCGCCGCTGCGTGCGCGGCGGACGCAAGCAGGGCCCACGACCCTGGCGCTCAGGTACCCACCACCCCGCCGTCCTGGCGGCGCACCGCCACCGTGGCCGAGCGCGGCCGGCCGTCGGGCCGGAAGTCGGGCCAGTTGGAGAGCTGGCGCGGATTGGCCGGATCGGTGCCGAGGGCGCCCCGCTCGCCGGGATGCTGGATGTTCACGAACAGCGTGCGGCCATCGGGGGTCATGCAGCCGCCGGTGAGCTCGCAGCCGCGTGGCCCGGTGAGGAAGCGGCGCGCCTCGCGGGTGACCGGGTCGACCGCCACCACCTGGTTGTTGCCGTAGATCGCGTGGTCGTCCTTGAGCAGTGCGCTGGGCGAGACATCGGTCTGCACCCACATCACGCCGCGCTCGTCGATGAACAGGCCATCGGGCGAGGCGAAGAGATCGCCCTGGATGTTGCCGCGCTGGCCGGCATCGGCGTGGGCCGGGTCGCCGGCAAGGATGAAGGTCTCCCAGCGGAATCGGGTGGCGGCGTGATCGGCGCCCTCCTCGGTCCAGCGCATGATGTGGCCGTAGCGGTTCGGCGCGCGCGGGTTCGCCGGGTTGGGGCCTTCGGCGCCGTCACGGCCGCGCCCGACATTGTTGGTGAGGGTGACATACATGTCGCCGGTGCGGGGATGGCGGGCCACCCACTCGGGTCGGTCCATGCGGGTGGCGCCCACCCGGTCGGCGGCGGCGCGCGCGAACATCACCACCGCGCCCTGCGAGTCGAAGCCGGCCTCGGCGGTGAGACCGTTGCGGCCATGCACGAGCTCGATCCACTCGCCGCTGCCGTCGGGGTTGCAGCGCGCCACATGCAGCGTGCCCTCGTCGAGCAGGCCGGCATTGGCGGCGCGATCGGCGGGGTTCCAGGGCCGGCTGCTCACGAACTTGTAGAGGTACTCGAAGCCGCGGTCATCGCCCGAATAGACCGCCACCCGGCCATCCTTGCAGACCGTGACCGTGGCGCCCTCGTGGGAGAAGCGGCCGAGCGCGGTGCGCTTGACCGGCACCGAGGCCGGGTCGAAGGGATCGATCTCCACCACCCACCCGAAGTGGTTGGCCTCGTTGCGGTTGCGATCGAGGTCGAAGCGCGGATCGGCCTCGCCCCAGCGGAACGAGAAGCGCACCTTCGGGCTGAGCTCGTAGCGCTCCTCGAAGGCGGTGGGCTGCGCCGGCGCCCTGAAGTGGAAGCTGAAGTTCTCCTCGCAGGTGAGGTAGGTGCCCCAGGGTGTGAAGCCATTGGCGCAGTTGTTGAAGGTGCCCGCGGCCTCGCGGCCGGCGGGGCTCGCCGCGGTGCGCATCAGCGGATGGCCGGCGGCCGGCCCGCCAATGCGCATGGGGGTGTTGGCGTGGATGCGGCGCGCGAAGCGCGAGGGCCGCACCAGCGACCAGCGGCCATCGATCAGGCGGATCTCCTGCACCGAGCAGCCCACCGAGGCCTGCGACTTGCGAACCTTGGCCAGCGACCAGTTGGCCATGCCATCGGGAAACAGGCCGTTGTTGTCGGGGTACTCGTGGTTCATCACCAGCAGGCCATGCGTGGACCCGCGCGAACCGATCGGCAGCGGAAAGAAGTGCATGCCATCGTGGTGGGTGCCCGACTGCAGCTCCTGGTCCTGCGCACTGTTGCCGGCATCCCACTGGAAGGCCGGCATGCCGCGCACGTCGCCGATCGGGTCACCCCAGGCCACCAGCACATCGGCGCGATAGCCCTCGGGCACCCGGACCGCATCGTCGGAAGACGCCGCGATGCCCTTGAAGCCAAGCAGCGGACCGGCCGGCGCGCCCGCAGACGACGCCGGCAGCGCCGCGCAGCCCTCCAGGGCCAGCACCGAGGCGAGCGAGGCGGCGGTGGCCCCGCCCAGCCAGGTGCGGCGCTGCGGGTTGGCGATCAGCTCGCCGATGCTGGGCTGGGTGGACGGGTTGGGCGTGCCTGCAAAGGGCTCGAAGAACCTGCTCATGGGTTCGCTCCGAAGACAAGGAGAAGCCGGCGCGACCGTGCTGGGCCGCGCCGCCTGGACGCGCCGATGCTACTCCAGCCCCCGGGCGGGGCGCCCTGCGTTCAGGCCACCACCGTGCCGAAGAGGGCGCCCACCGCCGCGGTGACCGCCATGGCGAGCGCCCCCCAGAGCGTCACCCTCAGCGCGGCCCGGACGGGCGGGGCGCCACCGGCGCGCGCGGCCACCGCGCCGAGCAGCGCCAGGAAGACCAGCGCCGACCCGGCCACTGCCGCATCGAGCTGGGCGCGGGGGGCGAACGCCGCCACCGCCAGCGGCAGCAGGGCGCCCACCGAGAAGCTGCCTGCCGAGGCGAGCGCGGCCTGCACCGGGCGCGCGCCCAGGGTGTCGGAGATGCCGAGCTCGTCGCGGGCATGGGCGGCGAGGGCGTCGTGCGCGGTGAGCTGCTCGGCCACCTGCGCGGCCAGCGCCGGCTCGAGACCGCGGGCCGTGTAGATGGCGGTGAGCTCGCGCAGCTCGCCGGCGCTGTCGGTAGCCAGCTCGTCGCGCTCGCGGGCGAGCTCGGCCTGCTCGGTGTCGGCCTGCGAGTGCACCGACACATATTCGCCGGCCGCCATGGACATCGCGCCGGCGGCCAGCGCCGCCACGCCAGCGGCGAGGATGGCCGGTCGGTCGGCCTGCGCGGCGGCCACGCCGAGCAGCAGGCTGGCCGTGGAGACGATGCCGTCGTTGGCGCCAAGCACCGCGGCGCGCAGCCAGCCGATGCGATCGGTGCGGTGGGATTCGCGGTGTCGGGGTCTCATCGAATCAGCATACCGGTCGGCGGGGGCTTTCGGAACGGCCGCGCGCAGCGCGCGGCCTATCATCGGGCAGTCATCTTCAGGCCGACATCAGGACGCCATGCGCACCCTCTTCTCCCCCGAGCACGAACAGTTCCGCGAGCAGGTCCGACGATTCTGCGAACGCGAGATCGCCCCCCACTACCGCGAGTGGGAGAAGGCCGGCCACAGCCCGCGGTCGTTCTGGCGCAAGGCCGGCGAGCACGGCGTGCTGTGCACCACCATCCCCACCGAGTACGGCGGGCCGGGCGGCGACTTCCTCCATGCCTGCATCGTCACCGAGGAGATGGTGCGGGTGGGCGCCAATCTCGGCATCCCGGTGCACTCCGACATGGTCTCGCCCTACCTGCTGCACTACGGCAGCGAGCCCCTCAAGCAGCGCCTGCTGCCGCGGCTGTGCGCCGGCGAGATCATCGGCTCCATCGCCATGACCGAGCCCGGCACCGGCAGCGACCTCAAGAGCATCCGCACCCACGCCGTGCGCGACGGTGACGAGTGGGTGATCAGCGGCCAGAAGGTCTGGATCACCAACGGCTTCAACTGCGGCGTGGTGCTGGTGGCCTGCAAGACCGACCCGGCCGCCGGCGCGAAAGGCGTGTCGCTGATCGCGGTCGAGGAGGGCACACCGGGCTTCACCCGCAGCCAGCCGATGGACAAGATCGGCCTGAAGGCCCAGGACACCGCCGAGCTCTTCTTCGACTCGGTGCGCGTGCCCGCCAGCAACCTGGTGGGCGAGGAGGGCCGCGGATTCGTGTACCTGATGGAGCAGCTGCCGCAGGAGCGACTGGTGATCGCGATGCGCTCGGCCGCCACGCTCGAGACCCAGCTCGAGGCCACCATCCGCTACACCACCGATCGCAAGGTCTTCGGCAACCCCATCATCGGGTTCCAGAACACCAGGTTCAAGCTCGCCGAGGCCAAGGCCTACATCACGATGCTGCGCACCTTCGTCGATGCCTGCGCCGCCGAGCACATGGCCGGCGGCATCAGCAGCGAGAAGGCCGCGATGGCCAAGCTGGTGGCCACCGAGACCATGGGCCGCTTCCTCGACGAATTCCTGCAGCTGCACGGCGGCTACGGCTACAGCGCCGAGTACGGCATCGGCCGCGCCTGGGTCGATGCCCGGGTCTCGCGCATTGCCGGCGGCGCCTCCGAGGTGCTGCGCGACATCATCAGCCGCAATCTGGGCACGGGGGCCGCATGAGCACCACCACGCGTGATTTCTCCGGACTGCACGCCGCCATGCGCGCGGCGGTCGATGGCGAGCTGCTCGCCGGCGTGTCCTCGGCGGTGCTGGTCGGCCGCGAGGTGGTCGACCAGCACTGCACCGGCTGGGCCGACCGCGAGCGCGGCGAGGCCCTGCGGCCCGACCATCTCTTTCGCATGTTCTCGAGCACCAAGCTGATCGCCTCCTGCGCGGCGCTGATGCTGGTCGACGAAGGCCAGGTGGGGCTCGACGCGCCGATCGAGGAGCACCTGCCTCAGCTCGCGCGCCGACGGGTGCTGCGGCCCGGCGCCACCTCGCTCGACGACACCGAGCCGGCGCGCCGCTCGATCACGCTGCGCCAGCTGCTGTGCCACGGCTCGGGCCTGGGCTACGGCCTGCTCGACCCCGGCACGCTGCTCTACCAGGCCTTCATCGATCACAAGGTGCGTGACGAGACCACGCCGCTGTCGGTGATGATGGACCGGCTCGAGCCGCTGCCGCTCTACTTCCATCCCGGCGAGGGCTGGGCCTATTCCATCGCCAGCGATGTGCTCGGGCGGCTGGTGGAGGTGGTCAGCGGCCAGACCTTCGATGGGTTCCTGCGCGAGCGCATCTTCGCGCCGCTGGGCATGCACGACACCGGCTTCGTGGTGCCGCCCGGTGGTGGCGATCGCCTGGTGGCCCACTACCGCGGCGCCAGCCTGAACCGGCCGCTCAAGCCCGGGCTCACCCGGGTAGACAACGTGCCCTGGCGCGGCGCGCACCTGCAGCCGGTGGCCCGGCTCTCGGGCGGCGGCGGCCTGGTGTCCACGCTGCCCGACACCATCGCGCTGATCCGCAGCCTGATGCCCGGCGGCCCCAGTCTGCTGCGGCCGGAAACCCTGGCCCTGATGATGCGCAACCACCTGCCGGAGGGGGTGTACGCCGGCTTTCCGGGCCCGATCCCGGGCAAGGGCTACGGCCTGGGCGGCGCGGTCACGCTGGCCGAAGCGCCCGGCGACCCGGCCGATTCGGTCGATGAATTCCAGTGGGGCGGCATGGCCGGCACCCACTGGTGGATCAATCCGCGCCGCAACATCGCCGGGGTGGTGATGGCGCAGCGCGACATCGCCTTCTGGCACCCGTTCTCGTTCGACATGAAGCGCGCGGCCTACGCGGCCCTGGGCTGACGCAGGCGCAAGGCCGCGGGGGCCGAAGCCCCGCGCGGTCCCGGCCAGGGCGCGCCGCGCCCTGGCCTAAGCGCGCCCCGGCCTCAGCGTGTCCTGGCCTCAGAACACCGCCGAGGCGCCGCCGTCGATGTTGATGCTCGAGCCGGTGACGAAGCTCGCCATGTCGGACACCAGGAAGGTGATCACGCTGGCGGCCTCCTCGGCGCGGCCCACCCGGCCCAGCGGCACGGTCTTGCCGATCGTGGCGTAGTGGGTCTCGAGATCGACACCGGCCGCGGCGGCCTTGGTCTCGTGCTGGCCGGCGCGGACCAGCCCGATGCACACCGAGTTCACCAGGATGTTGTCGGGCGCGTACTCCTTGGAAAGCGCCTTGGTCATGGCCTGGCCGGCGGCCCGGGTGACGGTGGTGGGCATGGTGCGTGCCCCGGGCTGCTTGGCGCCGATGTTGGTGACATTCACGATCCGTCCGCCGCCGCGCTGACGGATGTGCGGGATGGCCTCGCGCACCAGGCGCACCGCGGCGAACAGCTTCAGGTCGAAGTCGGCCTGCCAGGCCGAGTCGGTCACCGACTCGAAGGCGGCGGTGGCCGAGGTGCCGGCGTTGTTGATCACGATGTCGATGGCGCCGAAGGCCTTCAGCGCCTCGGCCACGATGCGCTGCGCCTCGCCGGGCTGGGCCACATCGGCCGACACGGTGTGCACCGCGCCGCCGGCGGCGCGGATGCCCGCGGCCACGGCATCGAGCCGCGGCTGGCCGCGGGCCACGATGACCACCTTCGCGCCTTCGGCGGCGAGCCGCTCCGCGGTGGCCTTGCCGATGCCCTGGGTGCCGCCGGTGATGATGGCCACCTTGCCGGTGAGTCCGAGATCCATGGATGTCTCCTGTGGGATTGGAAAGGAATCAGGCGCCGCGCTTGAGGCGCTCGTTCTGCGGGAACATGAAGCGACGGGCCTCGTCGTCGTTCTCGGTCTTGAAGGTGTGCGAGGCCTTGAGCTGCTCGGCCCGCGCAGCGGCCGGCCGCGCGTTCACCTCGTCAAGCAGGCGGCGCACATTCGGGTACTGCGCCCAGTGCTGCTCGCCGCCGAGCACATAGGGCAGCAGGCGCGCCCAGCCCCACACCGCCATGTCGACGATGCCGTACTGGCCGCCAACCATGTACGGATGGGCCGCGAGCCGGTCCTCGATGAGCTTCCAGTGGCGATGGGCCTCGTAGTCGTAGCGGTTGAGCGCGTACTCCTTCGGCTCGGGGGCGGCATGGCGGAAGTGAACCGACTGGCCCGAGAAGGGGCCGATGCCGCTCGCCACGAACATCAGCCAGGAGAGCATCTCGCCGCGGCCCACCGCGTCGGACACCGGCGGCACGAAGCGGCCTGCCTTGTCGGCCAGGTAGAGCAGGATGGCATTGCTGTCGAAGATGACGGCCTCGCCATCGACGAGCGCCGGCACCTTCCCGTTGGGGTTCACCTGCAGGTAGGCGGGCGCAAACTGCTCGCCCTTGCGGGTGTCCACCGGCACACCCTGGTAGGGCAGGCCGAGCTCCTCGAGGAGCAGGGCCACCTTCATGGGGTTGGGAGCGGCGTTGAAGTAGAAGCGGATCATGGCGGGGGCTCGCGAAAGGCGTTGGAGGAAGGAACGCAGCGTGACTGGAGGAACGCCGCGCATTCTGCGCCAGCCCGGCGCCGCGCGCAGCCGCGCTAGTCTCGGCCGGCGAGCCGGTGCAGCGTGGCCGCGGCCATCAGGCCGATCAGGCCGACGCTGCCGAAAGCCAGGCCCCAGGCGAGCAGCGACTGGCGCCCGCCCGCGGCGTCGAGCACCGTGCCGAGCAGCACCGGCCCCACGAAGGAGCCCACCGAGGCGACCATGGTGTAGAAGGCCACGGTCGCGCCGCGGCGCGCCGGATCGGCACGCGACATCAGGCCGGCCGAGAGGGTGCCGCTGTCGGCCAGCACCAGGATGTTGTGCAGCACCAGCGGCCCCAGGAAGAACACCCAGAAGGGCAGCGCAGCGGAAAAGCCCACCACCAGCGCGTTGATCGCCGAGAGCACCATCACCACCACCGACACCCGGGCCAGGCCGTGGCGCGCGCCGATCGCCCCGCCGATGACGCCACTGGGCACGCCCAGCAGGATGAGCAGCGTGGCCACCAGGGAAAGGTTCCAGGCCGGCGCCGAGCCCGGGTGCAAAGAGACCGCGAAGGCGAGGAAGGCCACCGTCCAGCCGCGCATGGCCAACAGCTCCACGGTGTGCGAGAAGCCGCCGGCCACAAAGCCCATGGCGCTGCGGTTGCCGGTGACCGCGCGCCAGCCGAACAGGCCCGCCCCCGCGGCGGCGGGCCGGCCGGCGCCGGCCGGGGCGGCCGGCTTCAGCACGAACAGCACCAGCGCGGCCGCGATCAGGTTGCTGACCACCGGCACCGCGAAGGCCCAGCGCCAGCCGGCCCAGCCGGCCACCAGCCCGGCCAGCGCCACCGACAGGCTCGAGCAGATCGAGAAGCTCGACACATAGGTGGCGGTGGCGCGCGCCTGATCGGCGGGCGCCAGCCGGTCGGCCATCGCCTTGATGCCGGGCATGTACGAGAGCACATAGCCCACGCCGGCCAGGCCGCGGAAGAACATGCCCGAGAGCAGACCGTCGGCGAACAGGCCGAAGCCGGCGTAGCCGACGATGTTGCAGACCGTGCCCGCCAGCAGCACCCACCGGGTGTCGACCCGGTCGGTGAGGGCGATGGCCGGGGAGGCGAGCAGGGAGCACAGCGACATCACGCCGAGCAGCCAGCCCGCCTGGGTTTCGCTCAGCTGCCAGAGATCCATGAACCCTGGCAGCAGCGCTGCGACACCGTGGAACCCCAGCACCGTGAGGCCGAGGTAGGTGCACATCAGCGCCGTGAGCGCGCGCGGACTCACTCGGGTTCGAAGCCCGCGGCCTTCATCGAGGACAGGAACTGCTGGAACTGCCGGGTCTGATAGCTGGCCAGATCGGCGGGGGTGGAGGTCTGCACCTCCAGGCCCAGACCGACCAGACGCTGGCGCATCTCGGGCGCATCGAGCACGGCGCGAAGCTCCTTGTTCCAGAGGTTCACCAGCGCCGGGCTCATCTTGCCCGAACCGTAGAACGCGTAGAACCCTTCGCTGGCGAGCTTGGGGTAGCCGAGCTCGGCGATGGTGGGCAGATCAGGCGCAGCCGAGGCCCGCTTGGGCGCCGAGATGCAGATGATGCGCAGCTTGTCGCCGCGGTGATGGGTGAGGAAGTCGGTGAGGCCGCCGCAACCGGCCGGCGCATGACCCGCCGAGAGATCGGCAATCAGGGGCGCAGCACCCTTGTAGGCCACCGGCTCGAGCGGAATACCGATCGCCTGGCCGATTTCCACCCCGAAGAAGTGGGTGGAGCTGCCCATGGCGGTGGAGCCGAAGCTGTGCTTCCTGGGGTTCTTCTTGAGCCACTCGATGTACTCGGGCAGGGTCTTCACGCCGATGGTGGGCGAGACCACGAACACCGTGGAAACGGTGCCCGCCATGGTGATCGGGGCGAGATCCTTGTCGAGGTCGTAGGGCAGCGACTTCTTGGTGGCCTTCTGGGCGGTGGTGGCCGCGCTGGGCGCATACAGGATCACCGAGCCGTCCGCCGGGCCCTTGGCCACGCTGTCGTTGGCCAGGGTGCCGCTGGCGCCGGCGCGGTTCTCCACCAGCACATTGATGCCCAGACGCTCCTTGAGCTTCTCGGCGATGATGCGGCCCATCACATCGGTGCCGCCACCGGCGGGGTAGCCCACGATCATGCGCACCGGGCCCGAGGGCAGGGCCTGGGCGAGACTGGGGGCGGGCAGGGCGCTGGCCAGCGCGGCGCCGCCGGCCAGCGTGAGTGCCTTGCGGCGATTGACTTGGAAGCTCATGCGGGACATCTCCGGGTTGAAAGAGGCATTACTCCGGCTCGACGCCGGCGGCCTTCATGACCGAGGTCATGTAGGCGATCAGGTTGGTCTGGCGGGTCGTCATCTCGGCCGGCGTGGAGGTGAGCACCTCCAGCCCCACGCCGAGCAGGCGCTGCTTGGTGTCGGGTGAATCGACCACCGCGCGCAGCTCCTTGTGCCAGAGGGCAGCCACCGCCGGGTTGGTGCGCGCGGGCGCGTAGAAGCCGTAGAAACCCTCATAGGACAGCTTGGGATAGCCGAGCTCGGCGATGGTCGGAAAATCGGGCGCGGCCGCCACCCGTTTGGGCGCGCTGATGGCGATGACCCTCATCTTGTCGGCGCGGTGGTGGGTGAGGAAGTCGGACACCCCGCCGCAGCCCGCAGCGGCATGCCCGGCCGACAGGTCGGCGATCAGGGGGCCGGCGCCCTTGTAGGCGATCGGCTCCAGGGGAATGCCGATCTCGCGGCCCATCAGCACGCCGAAGAAGTGGGTCATGCTGCCCATGGCGGTGGTGCCGAAGTTCTGCCGCTTGGGATTCTTCTTGAGCCAGTCCAGATACTCGGCGAAGGTCTTCACGCCGATGGTCGAGGACACCACATAGGCCACCGACACCGTGCCGGTGAGACCGAGCGTCATCAGGTCCTTGTCGATGTCGTAGTTGAGCTGCTTGCGGGTGACCTTCTGCGCGACGGTGGTGGCGCTGGTGCCGTACATCAGCAGCGACCCGTCGGTGGGCCCGTTCTTGAGCATCTCGCAGGCGAGGTTGCCGCTGTTGCCCGGCCGGTTGTCGACGATGATGTTCAGCCCGGTCTTCTCCTTGAGCTTCTCGACGATGATGCGGGCCATCACATCGGTGCCGCCGCCGGCCGGAAACCCCACCAGCACGCGGATGGTGCCGGTGGGCAGCGTCTGCGCGAGGGCGTGACGCGGCGCGGCAGCAACCGCCATGGCGCCGCCAGCAGCGGCCAACGCTTTTCGTCTGTTGAAACTGATGGTCATGGGGGTGTCTCCATAGATTTCGATTTGAACTGCCGGTTCGTCGACCGGTTGGCGCATCCTGCGAAACTCGCGGGCGCCGAGGGATCCTACCTGCGAAGCCTCACGGCGGGGCACGCCGGCATTCCGGGATCGACGCGTTCTGGCCAGGGAGCCGCATGTCTTCATCACCACAACCCACACCCCCGGCTGGCGGGGCTGCGCGCCGGCTGATCGCCGGCCCCACCGAACTTGCCGCGGGCCTGTTCCTGCTGGTGGTCGCCGCGCTCGCGTGGTGGTTCGCCCAGCCCCTGAAGGTGGGCACCGCCTATCGCATGGGCCCCGGCTATGTGCCCATCCTGCTTGCCTGGATCACCGGCGCGTTCGGGGCGGTGCTGGTGCTGAGCAGCCTGGTGGCTCGCGGGGCAGCGCTCGAGAAGTGGCGGCTGCGCCCCATGGTGCTGGTGCTGGGCTCGCTGGTTGTGTTTGCGCTGTGCATCGAACGCACCGGCCTGCTGATCGCCTCGACGCTGGCCGTGGCCCTGGCTGCGCTGGCCGCGCCCTCGCCGCGCCTGCGCGAGATCGTGCTGCTGGCCCTGTGCATGGCGGGCTTCGCGTGCCTGCTCTTTCCCTTCGCCCTGAACCTGCCGCTGCGCATCCTGCCATGACCGATCTGCTCGCCAACCTCGCGCTGGGCTTCGGTGTCGCGCTCACCTGGCAGAACCTGCTCTACTGCCTGATCGGCACCCTGCTGGGCACGCTGATCGGCGTGCTGCCCGGCATCGGCCCGGTGACCACCATCGCCATGCTGCTGCCGATCACCTTCAAGCTCGAGCCGGCCAGCGCGCTGATCATGCTCGCCGGCATCTACTACGGCAGCCAGTACGGCGGCTCCACCACCGCCATCCTGGTCAACCTGCCGGGCGAGGCCTCGTCCATCGTCACCACGCTCGACGGCCACCAGATGGCGCGGCAGGGCAGGGCGGGCGACGCGCTGGCCATCGCCGCGCTCGGCTCCTTCCTGGCCGGGTGCGTGGGCACGCTGCTGATCGCCGCGGCCGGCCCGCCGCTGGCCGGCATCGCGCAGAAGTTCGGCCCGGCCGAGTACTTCTCGCTGATGGTGCTGGGCCTGGTGGCGGCGGTGGTGATGGCCCGCGGCTCGGTGATCAAGTCCTTCGCCATGATCTTCTTCGGCCTGCTGCTGGGGCTGATCGGCACCGATGTCGACACCGGCGCCATGCGCTACACCTTCGGCGTGGGCGAGCTCTCCGACGGCATCAGCTTCGTGGCCCTGGCCATGGGTCTGTTCGGCATCGCCGAGATCCTGCGCAACCTCGACACCGACGAGACCGATCGCTCGGTGCTCGACTCCAAGGTCACCGGGCTGTGGCCCAAGGCGAGCGTGCTGCGCGAGGCACTGCCCGCGGTGCTGCGCGGCACCGGCCTGGGCTCGGTGCTCGGGCTGCTGCCGGGCGGCGGCGCGGTGCTGGCCTCGTTCGCGGCCTACACCGTCGAGAAGAAGATCGCGCGCGACCCGTCTCGCTTCGGCAAGGGCGCGGTCGAGGGCGTGGCCGGCCCCGAGTCGGCCAACAACGCCGCAGCCCAGACCTCGTTCATCCCGATGCTCACGCTGGGCATCCCGTCGAATGCGGTGATGGCGCTGATGGTGGGCGCCATGATCATCCAGGGCATCGAGCCCGGCCCCGAGGTGATGACCAAGCGGCCCGACCTCTTCTGGGGAATGATCGCCAGCATGTGGGTGGGCAACCTGATGCTGGTGATCATCAACCTGCCGATGATCGGCATGTGGGTGTCGCTGCTGCGGGTGCCCTACCGGCTGATGTTCCCGGCGATCGTGCTGTTCTGCTGCATCGGGGTCTACACCCTGAACAATTCCACGCTCGAGGTGATGATGGCCGCCGGCTTCGGGCTGATGGGCTACGGACTGCTGAAGTTCGGCTTCGAGCCCACGCCGCTGCTGCTCGGCTTCGTGCTGGGTCCGCTCATGGAGGAGAACCTGCGGCGCGCCATGCGCTACGCGCAGGGTGATCCGGTGGTGTTCTTCGAGCGGCCGCTGAGCGCCACCCTGCTGGGCATTGCCGCGCTGCTGCTGGTGGTGGTGCTGCTGCCGGCCATCCGTCGCAAGCGCGAGGATGTGTTCACCGAGTGAGCGCGGGCTGGCGCATGGTGGCGGCCAGATCGAGCAGCACCTGGTCCGAGCCGTCGATGCGGATGAGGCCCAGCCGCGGAAACTCCATGTCCAGGATGACGAACACCGCCAGCGCCTGGATGCACGCGAAGGCCAGCACATGGAACCAGCTGCGCTGGCGGCTGTCGGCGGTGCTGTAGCCGAAGAGCATCGCGCCCACCGCGATCAGGCCCGCCAGCAGGAGCAGGATGACCGCCGGCGGGTGGTTGCGCGCCGCCATCAGCCGGGTGGTGGTGATGTCGATCATGTCGTTGAGCGCCGGCAGCATCAGCGAGGCCACCGAGGGTGGCTGGCCGGGCCGGGTGGCCGCCGCCACGGCATCGCGCCAGATGGCGGCCTGCAGGGCGTCGCCCTCCGATTGCCGCTGCCGGGTCAGGGCATCGTCATGGGCATCCTGGTAGGCCACCGCGCGCAGCTCGGTGTAACGGCGGAAGGCCTCGCGCAACCCGGGCTGGGCATCGGCCGGCAGCAGATCCAGGCGCAGCCAGGCGGTGCCGATGGCATTGGCTTCCTGGGTGACGAGGTGGTGACGGGCCTCGAAGCGGGCGGCGGCGCCCGAGAACATGAAGGCGATGATCAGACCGAGCAGCGCGAACACCGCGCCCTCGGCCGGGCCCACCCCCTTGGCCAGGCCGTCGGGGCCCGCCGCAAGCGCCGACCGGCCGATGCGCCGGCCGAGCTCGAAACACACGAGAATCCCTGCCACGAACCCGGCCGCCATCAGCAGGTTCAGCGACAGGAAGCTCATGTCAGCCCTTCACATAGCGGTTGATGGCCACGGCGATCACCGCTGGCAGATCCACGAACTGCATGCCGATCTTGAAGGCGCCGTCCTTGCTGGAGAACACGCTGTGCGTGATGCGGCCCTGGGCCTCGATGTTGACCCGGTCCCAGGCCGACACCGGCAGCGCCAGACGGATGGCACAGGCCGTGCGCGGCACCGGGTTCACCGAACCCACCAGGCCCATGCCGCCGGCACTGATGTCCACGGTCTGCACCTGAACCGGCCCCTGACCGGGCAACGCGAGCAGTGCGGTACTGCGCAGTGGGCGGCGCTCGAACTGCCGGCGTTCCATGCCGGAGGCGGCCGGTGCGGCCGGATCCGCCGGTTTTTCATCCATGAAAGCGACACCTCAATGAGACAAACCCTCCGAGTGTAAGCCGAGGTGGCGCCAAGCGCGCGCCGCCGATCGACAGACGGTGGACTTGCAATGCCGATGGGGCGGGGCTGCATCGGGTCGGTTAGGCTTCGCGTCGCGCTGCACCGCCCGCCTGCCAGCCATCGCCGCGAGAACGCCGTGAGCCCACCCCCATCCGAACGCCGGGCGCCCACCCCCGCCCATGGCGCCCGCGCCGCCATCGCCTGGTACTACACCAGCGTGGCTGCCTTCATGGCGCCCTCGGGCATCCAGTCGGTGCTGCTCGCCTATCTGCTCGCCATCGAACTGCAGCAGCCGGCCGAGCGCTTCGGATTCACGCAGATGCTCGGCCAGCTG
>NZ_CEXFHW010000106.1:0-13994 GCF_982640115.1 Quisquiliibacterium sp.
GCCGCCGATCCCGTCTCGTTGCTGCCGGAGCTGAACGCGGCTGGGCTGCCAGCCAGTCACAGCCCGGACATCCCGGGCGCCATCGAGATCGCGCCGACCGCAAGCTTCGGCGCGCTCGTGCGGATCGTGCCGCAGTGGGCGGCCTCCAAGCCCCCGGCTGACGGATCAGCGCCATGACGCGCCCGCGTGGCGATGAGGAGGTCGAATCATTCGTCAACCTCCTGCAGCAGGGCTCGCCTTCCGGGCTCGCCCAGTTCGAGAGCCTGACCACCGCGCATCAATACGGCGGCCTGTACGGGCTGGTGAGGCGCCATGTCATGCCGGGTGCACAGGTTCTGGACTGGGGCGCTGGCAATGGTCACTTCACCTTCTACCTGGCGCAGTTGCCGATCCATGTCACGGCGTTCTCCTTCGGCCCTGCCCCCGGGATCCTGAGCCGTCTTACCGCGGAGCAGGCGCACAGGGTCAGACATGTCCAGGGGGCGCAGAACGAGGCGGTGAAGCTGCCCTTCGCGGACCACAGCTTCGATCAGGTGTTCAGCGTGGGCGTGCTGGAACATGTCCGGGAACACGGCGGCGCCGAGGATCAGAGTCTGGCCGAGATCAGACGCGTTCTGCGCCCCGATGGCCTCTTCATCTGCTACCACCTCCCCAATCGTCACAGCTGGATCGAAGCCGTGGCCAGAACGCTGCAACTCGGCAGGGTGCCGCCCGAGCCGCCGGACTGGCCGGGTTATCACCGCCATCGTTTCGATCGCGCGCAGATCGAGGCGCTGTTCCGGGGAGCAGGCCTGTCGCTGATCGAACTGCACGCCTACGGCGCTCTGCCGCGCCAGCCATTCACCAGCCTTCCGAAGGCACTGCGCCATGCGCGATGGCTGGCCAACCTGGTGAACCGCTGCGACCGGGTGCTCGAAGGCCCCCTGGCTGCGCTGGTTCAGAACTGGGCCGTCGTTGCACGGGCCGAGCGCCGCGCGTGACATTGCCGTGACGCTTCCCCACAGCCCGTGCCCATAGCCGGAGAGCATCCATGACCTCTGTTACCCACCCCAGTTCCCAGCTCCCCGGCGACTTCCTCACCGTACGCCCCGACTGGCTCGCCCGGCACCAGGAAGCCGCCCTCGAACCCGAGCTTCCTGTCATCGATCCGCACCATCATCTCTGGGTCCATGGCACCGACAGCTATCTGTTGCCCGAGCTGCTCACCGACCTCGGCAGCGGCCATCGCATCGTGGCCACGGTGTATGTCGAGTGCCGGGCGATGTACCGGGCCGGCGCCTCGCCCGAGACCCGCTCGCTCGGCGAGACCGAGTTCGTCAACGGCGTGGCCGCGATGAGCGCGAGCGGTCTGTTCGGTCCCACGCGCGCATGCGCGGCCATCGTCGGCAATGTCGACCTCACCCTCGGCGACCGGGCGCAGGCGGCACTCGAGGCGCACATGGCCGCGGCTGGCGGACGCTTCAAGGGCATCCGCAATGTCTCGGCATGGCACGCATCGGGGCTGCGCGCCACCAGCGCCAACCCGCCGCCCGGGCTGCTGCGCGATGCCGGCTTCCGACGCGGCTTCGCGGCGCTCGGACGGCTCGGCCTGAGCTTCGACGCCTGGCTGGTGCACACCCAGCTCGATGATTTCCTCGACCTCGCGCGCGCCTTTCCCGACACCATCCTGGTGCTCGACCATGTCGGCGGGCCGCTGGGCATCGGGCCCTATGTGGGCCAACGGGAGGCGGTCTTCGCCGACTGGCGGCAGAAGATCCAGGCGGTGGCGCAGTGCCCGAATGTGCGGGTCAAGCTCGGCGGCCTGGGCATGCACACGCCAGGCTTCGACTTCCACCGCCAGCCGCTGCCACCGGATTCGGCTGCCCTGGCTCAGGCCTGGCGCCCGTACATCGAGACCTGCATCGAAGCCTTCGGGGCGCAGCGGGCGATGTTCGAGAGCAACTTCCCGGTCGACAAGGGCACCTGCAGCTACGAAGTGCTCTGGAACGCGTTCAAGCGCATCGCAGCCGGCTGTTCGGCGAGCGAAAAGGCCGCGCTCTTCGCCGGCACCGCGGCCCGGGTCTATCGCATGGGCGACATCGCCCTATAGCAGCTTGAACAGCCGGGGCAGCACCAGGGTGAACCATGGAACGGCGATCACCGCCAGCAGCCCCGCGCACATCACTGCAATGAAGGGCAGCATCGCGCGGGAGGCCCTGTCAATGGTGATCTCGGCAATCCCGCTGGCAATGAACAGGCCCACGCCCACCGGCGGCAGAAAAAGCCCGATGCCCACCGCGGCCACGATCACGATCGCGTAGTGGATCGGGTCGATGCCGAGCTGGGTGGCCACCGGCAGCAGACTGGGCAGCAGAATCACCACCGCCGGCAGGCCCTCCACCACCGCGCCAAAGATGATGAACACGACCGCCGTGGCGAGCAGAAACACCAGCGAGCTTCCGGGCACCAGGGTCATCACCTGCAGCAGCATGGCCGGCAACTGCTGCACCGTGAGAAACCAGGAGATCAGGCCCGCGGCCGCCAGCAGCAGCCCGACCGAGCCGGTGACCACGCAGGACTGCACCAGGATCTCGGGCAGGTCGCGCCAGGCGATCTCGCGGTACACGAACAGGCCCACGATGGCGGCGTAAAGCACCGCGATGACTGAGGCTTCGGTGGGCGTGGTGATGCCGCCAAGGATGCCGCCGAAGATGATGGCCGGCATGCCCAGGGGGATGAGTGCCCGGCCGAACGCGGCGCCGATCTCGCGAGCACTCGGCCTTGGCGCCACCGCAATGCCGGCACGGCCGGCCATCATCCAGATGTGGCCCATCAGGGCCAGCGAGATGACCACGGCAGGGATGAACCCGGCGGCAAACAGCGCGGCCACCGACAGGCCGGCGATCGAGCCGATCACGATCATCAGGATGCAGGGAGGCACCAGGATGCCCATGGCCGAGGCCGAGGACACGATGGCCACCGACTGCTCGCGGCTGTAGCCCGCCCGCACCATCGAGGGAATGGTGGTGGAGGCCACCGCCGACACATCGGCCACCGTGGACCCCGAGATGCCCGAGAACACATACTCGGCCACCACCACCGCCATGCCCAGGCCGCCGCGCACCCAGCCCACCAGCGCGATGGCCAGATCGACCAGCCGGCGCGCGATGCCACCGGTTTCCATCAGGGCGCCGGCCAGGATGAACAGCGGGAACGAGAGCAGAACGAAGGAGTCGATCTGATGCATCATCTGCTGCACGGTGGTGGCCAGCGCCGCGGGCGACGCGATCAGCGCGCCGATGAAGCCCGAGCCACCGACGGCGATGGCCACCGGCGCGCCCACCAGCAGCAGGCCCAGAAAGATCAGCACCACGAGGATCATGCCGGCTGCTCCCGCCGCCATGCCTGCCGCAGCGCGTACCCGATGATCAGCATGCCGCCCACCGGCAGCGCGCCGTAGAACCAGAGCATCGAAAGCTCCAGCGCGTCGGTCACCTGCCGGCTGGCAATCGGATAGATGCCATAGCCGCCCGCCACCAGCACGCCGCCGAAGGCCACGGTGGCCAGCGTGACCACATGCTCGGCGAAGCGCGCAGCGCCCGGGGCGAGGCGGTCAACCAGCAGCTTCATGCGGAAATGCTGGCCGCGCTTGACCGCCACCGCCGCGCCGAGGAACACGATCCAGATGAAGCAAAGCCGCGCCACCTCGTCGTACCAGGCGAAGGTGGCCTGCATCACATAGCGGCTGAACACGCCCAGGAACACATCACCCACCAGCGCGAGCATCAGCAGCAGGCACAGCCGCTCGATCAGCATGTCAGGGCCGCGCGGCGGCCTTGGCGGCAGCCACCCACTTGTCGTAGAGCTCCTTGCCCACCTTGCCTTCCACGAACTTGTAGACCGGCTCGGCGCGCTGCTGGAAGACCTTGAGGTCCTTGACCTCGTTGATCTGCACGCCCTTCACCCGCATGGCCACCATCGACTCGGCGTCGGCGCGCACCTCGTCGAGCCGGTGCTGGGCGCAGGTCTCGAGCATGCTCTCGTCGATCACCTTGCGCAGGTCGGGCGGCAATGACTTGTACTTGGCGCTGGCCATCATCCAGATGCCGGGCGGGTAGGAGTGCAGCGTCTTCGAGTAGTACTTGGTCACCTCGGGGAACTTGTCCGAGACCATGGTGGTGGGCGGCAGCTCCAGGCCGTCGATGGTGCCCTGCTTCATGGCCAGGTAGACCTCGCCCCACTGCATGGGCACCGGATTGGCGCCGAACAGCTTCATGGTTTCGGCGATGGTGGGAATGGGCGGGACCCGGATGGTCTGGCCCTTGAGATCTTCGGGCGTGAACACCGGGCGCTTGTTCGACAACACATTGCGAAAGCCGAAGCCGCCCCCGTAGCAGAAGCCCTTGGCACCGAGCGGCTCGAGCCGCTTCATGAGGTCGGCGCCGAGGGGGCCGTCGAGAACCTTCCAGATGTGTTCGCGGCCCTGCCACAGGAACGGAATGTCGGGCACCAGGAACTTGGGATCGAACTTGCCGCCGATCGACGAGGTGACGATCGCGCCGATGTCGACGGTGCCCAGCTGCATGCCCTCGAGCATGACGGTCTCGTTCTTGGCGAGCTGCCCGGCAGGATAGACCTCGATCTTGAGCCGTCCGCGGCTGCGCGACTCGGCGAGCTCCTTGAACTTGAGCGCCGAGGTGGAAAACGGGTTATCGGGGCCGACGATGGTGGCCAGCTTGAGCACGATCGGCGCCTGGGCCGAGGCGAGCGGCGACATCGCGGCGAGGGCCAGCGCCACGGCCATCCTGACAGATTTCGAGTTCATCCTGGAATCTCCCCTGGAGCACCCGCGCGGGTGCGGAGCGCGGCTCAGCACGGCCGCTCGCTGTGCTTGTATGCGGGGCTGGTTCATGCGTCAAGCACGAGCGGCGACAATGCGAACAGCGCCCTGCCTTACCTGATCGGAATCCGCATGCCTGTGAATGCCCGTGGAATCGCGTTCGACCTGATCGATCTCACCGCGCCCTGGCGCGAGCCCGCCGCACCCGTGATCCTGCTGCACGGCATCGGGGCCAACCGGCTGTGCTGGACCGATTGGGTCGGGGTGCTGAGCCCGCACCACCCGGTCATCCGATGCGACCTCCGCGGTTTCGGCGAGTCTGCGCTGCTGCCCGAGGACGATGATCTGCTCGCCGTCCTGATCGAAGACGTGCTGGCGCTCATGCCCGAGGGCGAGCGCGTTCATCTGGTGGGTGAATCGGCTGGCGGATCGATCATGCTCGCGACCGCGCTGGCCCATCCTGATCGGGTGCGCAGCGTGACGCTGAGCAATGCGGCGATCACGGGCCGGCGCATCGGCCAGATCGACCGCTGGCGCCCGCTCTTTGCCGATGGCGTGGCCGCCTGGAATGCGCACATGATGGATTGCCGATTCGCGCCCGGTGCGATCTCCGATCAGGCCTGGGCCTGGTATGCCGCCCAGCAGGGGCGCACCCGGCCGGCCTCGGCGCTGGCCATCGCCGATCTGCTCAGCGCTCTCGAGCTCGCGGATCGGCTGCCGGCACTCAAGCCCGACCTGCTGGTGCTTCATCCCGACGCCAGCCCGTTCGTCCCGCTGTCGGTCTACGACGGGCTCCATTCGGCCTGTCCGCGCGCCGAGCTCGAGATCTACCGCGGCGTGCGACACGGACTGCCGTTCTCGCACGGACGCGACTGCGCACAGCGGCTTCTCGCCTTCCTGCGAGGACGCTGAACGGATCGCTGTGGAATTCGAGACAGGCCGCGCTGCACGAGACGGGTGCTGGCGCCAGACTGGATCGCATCGTCGGGCTGACCCGCCAGGCGCGCCGCCAACCTCAGACACCGTCAGGATCCGTCCATGGGCAGCTCAGATAACTCGTCGCGTCCGCGGCGCGCATTCACCCGAGCCGCGCTGGGCCTCGGCATGGCCACCGCCGCCCGGGGCGTGATCGCGCAGGCTGACGCCGCCGACTACCCCTCGCGCACGGTGAGCGTCATGGTCGGCTACCCGCCGGGCAACGCCACCGACACGATCGCGCGCCTGCTGGCCGAGCGCTTCGCGGCGCGCCTTCGCCGGCCGTTCATCATCGAGAACCGGCCTGGACAGGGATCGAGTCTTGCCGCCGGCGCGGTCGCCCGCTCGAACCCGGATGGCCACACCTTGCTGCTGACCGCGGCAGCCGCCATGGCGATCAATCCGGCCCTGTATGCGAAGGTGCCCTACGACGCGCAGAAGGATTTTGCCCCGATCGGCCTGTGCAGCTGGCTGCCCTATGTGCTGGTGGTGCGCGCCGACGCCGGCATCGGCTCCCTCGCGGAACTGCTCGCGCGAGCGCGGGCGCAACCCGGCAGGCTCGCCTACTCGTCCTCGGGCAATGGCACGATCAGCCAGCTCCTCATGGTGCTGCTCTCGCAACGGACCGACACCCAGTTCACCCATGTGCCCTACAAGGGCAGCGCACAGGCGCACACCGACCTCATCGGCGGCCAGGTCGATGTCAACTTCGACACCATCACCGCTCTGATGCCGCACATCCGCGCCGGCCGGCTGCGAGCCCTGGCCACCAGCAGCCTGACACGCACGCCGTTCGCGCCCGATGTGCCCACCGTCGCGGAACAGGGTGTGCCCGGCTTCGAGGGCGGTGCCTGGCTGGGATTCGTGGCCGCGGCCGCCACGCCCCGGCCGCTCGTTGACAGACTGAACCGCGAGCTCAATCAGATCCTCGAGGAACCCGACACCCGGCGACGCATGGCCGATGCCGGCAGCGAGATCCTGAAGAGCACACCCGAGGAATTCGCGAGCTTCATGCGCGCCGAGCAGCTCAAGTGGGCGCGCGTGGTCCGGGAGTCGGGAACGCGGGTCGACTGACGCGGCCTCAGCCCGGCGCGGGCAGCACCGTCGCCACGCAATCACCAAAGCCGATTCGGCGAAAGCCCGAACGCTCGCACCAGCCCCGCAGCGAGATGGCATCGCCGTCGCGCAGGAAGTGGCGCTCCTCGCCGTTGGCCAGCCGGATCGGTCGGGTGCCTCCGTGGCTGAGCTCCAGCAGCGAGCCCGCTTCGCACGGATCGCGGCCCGACAGCGTGCCGGTGCCCAGCAGATCGCCGGTGGACAGCGCGCAACCGTTCACGGTGTGGTGGGTGACGAGTTGCGCCACGGTCCAGTACGCCGCCTCGGCAAAGCCCGAGCGCCCGATGCACTCGGCTGGCCGGCCCGCGGCGCGCATCGCGGCGGTCTGGATCCCGAGCGACAGACGGATGTCGAACGCGCCCTGCTCACGGTTGGCGGCACCGTCCAGATAGGGCAAGGGCGCAGGTTCCCCGGGCTCACGGCGAAAGGCGCGCCGGAATGGCGCCAGCGCATCGAGGGTGACCATCCAGGGCGAGACCGTGCTGGCAAAGCTCTTGCCCAGGAACGGCCCCAGCGGCTGATACTCCCAGGACTGGATGTCACGGGCGCTCCAGTCGTTGAAGAGGGTGAGGCCGAAGACATGGTCCTCGGCCTGCGCGATCGGGATCGGTCTGCCCAGCGCATTGGGCCGCCCGATCACGATGCCGAGCTCGAGCTCGCAGTCCAGGCGCTGGCTCTCGCCGAGCACCGGTGCGGCATCCTGGGCCGGTTTGATCTGCCCGCGCGGCCGATGAAAGTCGTGACCACTGGGCAGGATGGTCGAGGCTCGCCCGTGATAGCCGATGGGCACCCAGCGGTAGTTGGGCATCAGCGGATTGTCCGGACGAAAGAGCCGCCCGACTGCGGTCGCGTGGTGGATGCCGACATAGAAATCGGTGTAATCGCCGATCGGACAGGGAAGGCCGAGTTCCACGCGGTGCATCGGTACGAGCGCATCACGCCAGGCCACACGCGAGGCACTGCCCACGCAAAGCCCGTGATGGATCGCGGCGCGCAAGGCACGTCGGGCGCTCGGCCGCAGGCTGAGCACGCGACGCATGTCGGCATGCCGGAGGAGGCCGGCTCGGCGCAGATCGAGCACCTGATCACCGATGGCGACACCGATGCGCCAGCGACGCTCGCCTGGCTCGCGGAAACGCCCGAAGGGCAGGTTCTGGATCGGGAACTCGGTGTCGTCGGCATTCGCCGCCTCGACCCAGCTCTGCACAGCGGGGTCATGGGTGGCATCGATGGCGTTGGCGGCATGCATCACGGGAACTCCGCGGTCGGGCGATGCGGGATCATAGGCCGGCGGGATGGAGCTGGCGGCGCGCGTCACGCCGACGGGCGAGCGTCACGATTCAGAGCAGCACCACATTCAGATCGTCGCCCAGCATCTGTCTGGCCAGCGGCACGAGGTGATCATGGTGGGTGAGGAACACCACCTGCGTCCTGCGCGAGAGCTCGCCGAGCGCGCGCAAGCCTGCTGCCGTGCGGCTGTCATCGAAGTTGATGAAGAGGTCATCGGCGATCAGCGGCATGCTCGCGCCCGATTCGCTCTGGAGTTCGAGCGCGGCCAGTCGCAGGGCGAGATAGAGCTGGTCACGCGAGCCTTCACTCATGCCGGTGACATCCACCGCCCTGCCGTCGGGCCGCAGGCCGAGCAGGCGTGGAGCGCCACCGTCCGTGTCGACCAGCAATCGGCTGAATGACCTCAGCGTCAAGGCGCTGAAGATGTCGGACGCCTTCTGAAGCATCGGCCCTTGCTTCGTCTCGCGGAAGCGGTCGAGCGACCATTGGAGCAGCCGCACGGCCGTCTGCAACCGCAGATACCGCTCCGCGGCGTCGGCCATGGCCGCGATGCCCTCCTGGCGCTGAGCCTCGGCCCTGGCAGCAGCGTCCGTCCCGTCCATCGCATCGAAGGCGGTCTTGCCGGCGCCGTAGGCGTTGCTCAGAGAGGCGATCTGGTTGACCACCTCGGCTGATTGGTCGCTGAGCCGCGCGAGGTCAGCGGTCAGGGCATCAGGGCCGATGGCTTCGGCCTCCGCTCGCAGGGTGGGCAGCGGCAGGCCATCGGCAGCGGCGGCCAGATCCTGTTCCGCGGAACGGATTGCATGGTCGACGGCCCGCAACCGGTCCGAGCGCTCGATGGCAGGACCGAGTTCGATCTCGGATGCCGCCCCCACGGCCAGCATCATCGGCCTCAGTCGTGCCATCACCGCATGGAAGCTCTGCTCGGCAGTGACCAGGGCTGCGCGGCTGCGTTCGAGTCGCGCCTGCCATTCGGTGCGCTCGGTTTCGGCCTTTCTTGCCAGCTCGAGCCGTCCGAGCAGCTCGAGGATGAGGGCCTCGGGGGACGGTTCGGCGCTCTCCAGGCCAAGCCGCGCTGCCAGCGCCTGCGCGGTGCCCGCGAGTTCATCGAGGTCAGCCTGCATCGTCTCGATGCGCTCGCTGCGAATGCCCCGCATCTGGTCGAGCTGACGCTCCACCGCCTGCATGATCTCGATGTCGGCTTCGACCTGATCGACTGGCGCATCAGCCGGATAGCCCATCGACTGCGCGGCCGCTTCCCAGGAGCGGCGCCAGTCTTGCCAGGCCTGCGCTGCGGCCTGCACCGCCGCCCGAGAACCGGCCAGCGCAAGCTGCCCCTCGCGAATCTGCTGCTCGAGACTCCTGCGCTGTCCCTGCGCTTCATCGGCCTGCGTGATCCGATCCCGCGCCTGACGCAGGCAGACACGCAGTTCGGGCGCGGCTTGCCCGCTGTGCTCACCCCCCAGCCGCTGCCAGAGCTGATCACGCAGCCGGGCAGCCTCGGTTTGCCGTGCCTGAAGGGCTCGCGCGACGCTTGCCTGCTCGGCATACAGGCTGAGCACCTGCTGGCGTTGTTGCGCCCAGGTGGCGGCGAGCGCCAGCGGCAGGCTCGGCAGACCGCTGGCGCGGGCGAGTCGGTCCCAGTCGGCGCTGTGTTGCGCGAGCCTGACTTCCAGGCTGTGCGCACGCCGTTCGAGATCAAGCCGCTCCTGCCGCTGGCGCTCCAGCGCATCGGCTCTGGACTGGCGGTCGGCATCGTGCTGAGCGCGATCGTGACGCTGGTCAGCCAGTCGATCGGCCTCCACAAGGTACCCCTCGAAGGCCGACGCCCGGTCCGCCAGGACCTGCGGGTTCTGGCGGATGGCCTGCCATCCGGCATCGCGGATCCTGCGGGCCTGCAGCACCTCGTCACGAGAGACGGGCTGGAAATGGCGCACGAACTGCTGCAGATCGAGCTCGAGACGCGCGAGCTGCTGCGTGCTGTCCTCGAGCGCGTCGCGCAGGGACTTCAGCACGAGCGCATCGGCCTTCTGCTGCTCGAAAAGCGCCACCAGCACCGGCAGCTCAGGTACCGTCATCGACTGCAGTGACGCCAGGGGCACCTGCCACTCGCCCAACGCGGCCAGGCCGGCGGCGATCTTCGCCTCGAGCTCATCGCGTGATTGCCGCAGTTCGGCAAGTCCGACCTCGTGGTCGCCCAGACGCTGCGCCTCCTCGAGCGCGTCCCGCAGGGCCGGATCGACCGATTCGCCCGCGAGGCGCAACAGCGCATCCTCGGCCGCGCGCAACTGCCGCTCTCGATCGCCATGGCCTGCGCGCTCGGCAGCCAGGGCCTGCGCGATACCCACACGCTCGCGGATCAGCATGGCCATCCGCGACCGGGCCGATGCGGCAGGCATGCGCTGCCGGACCGCGTCCTCCGTCTCGGCCGTCCAGCCAAGGCCACGAACCTGTTCCCGCACGCCCAGCCAGAGCAGCCGGATCTCCGCCTCGCGCTTGAGCATGTCGGTGCGATGGGCACGAAACTGCAGGCGGCGCTCATTGAGCTCGGTGATGTCCGCCGAGAGCGACAGCGTCGCGTGATCCGTGGGCGTGCGCGCCAGCCCCGATCGGGCCTCGGTGATCTCGCCGCTCAGACGCGCGCTGTCGGATCTGGCTACCGCGAGTTCCTGCAGGGCCTCCCGCAGGATCTCGCCGGCGTTCGCGTCGAGCACCGCAATCTCGCCTGTCGCCAGGAGCGTATCGCGTTGCGCCGTGGCGGCATCGAGCCTGAGCAGCAAGGGACGCACCCGGCGGATGCGCTCGAGCCGGCTGATCTGCTGCCGAAGATCGGCATCCTGCGTCCTTGCTGCCTCGAGTTGCGCCTGGGTGGCGACCAACGCCTCGTGCTGCGACGTCCAGTCGCGGGTACGCAGCGTGGCGCGCCGGAATGCGGCCTGAGCGGCCTCATAGCCCTCCTGAGCCTGGTAATAGGCGCGTGCACCCGATTTTCGGGGAGCCCACACCGATTCCGCTTCGGCCTTGAGCGTCTGCAAGATGGCGCCCAGGTGGTCGATGCCGGCCGCCGACTGGAACAGCATGCGTCCCAGATCATCGGAGGACGACAGGATTCCTGCCCCGCCATCGACCAGACCGGCGTGATCGAGGGCGTACATCCGGTTGAAGGCCTGGGCCTGCAGGCTGCCCAGCCAGGGCATGAGCGTATCGTCGGGCAGCGGCACATCCGCCCGGGTGCGCAAGGTGTTCCGGTTGCCCTTGGTCCGGTCGAAGGCGAGCCGCTCGGTTTCGATCCCCCCGGCGCCAGCCCGCTCGATGACGCCACCGATCCGCAGTTCCGGCATGGGGTGCAGGAAGGCGAGCGGTGTGCGCGTGGGGATGCCGAAGAGCCAGTCACCGATCGCGGTGCGCACGGTGGACTTGCCAGCCTCGTTCGGACCGACGATGACATGGATGTCACGCTCCCGGGCAGGCAGGTTCAGCAGACGATCCGTGAACTTGCCGTAGCGGATGAGCGTGAGCTCACGAATGCGCATCGCGGTACGCTCCCGATCAGCCTGCGGTACCGTCGCCCGGGCTCATCCGGGCAGTCAGCAGGGCGGTGGCTTCGCGCAGACGCTCAGCGGTCTGGGCCGCCGGATTCTCACGCAGCGCGTGCAGGGCCGGCGAGGCCTGCAGCACGTCATTGGGCAGACGCGCGAGCACCGATCGCCAGTCGGACTGCAGCTCCGCCAGGAAGGCGGGCTCGTCACTGGCCGACAGCGCCAGCACCGCGAGCTCGGCGAGCGCACCTTGGACATCGCCCTGCAGCGCGGATGGTGAAGCGCCGGCCGGCTCCCCGACCACCCTCACCTTCTCGATCCACACCCGCTCGGGCGCGCAGGCAAGACCCTGGGCGATCACCTCGTGCCGCAGCTGAACCTCGTCGGCGATCAGCGCTGCGTGGGCGCGGGAGCGGCCGGTGAACAGCACCCGTACCGCCAGCGGCAGGTGCGAAGGCGTGGCGTCGAGCGCCTGCGCCAGACCCAGCCCGGCGGCGCGGATCGCCGCGCCCAGATCGTCGGCGTTGCTGATGTCGACCGCCAGGAGATGCCAGCGCAGGACAGCGACATCGATCCGGTCGACGGCGGTGATCTCATCGCCCTCGGCGCTGACCATCAGTGCGCCTCGGGCGCCCGTTTCCCGGATGTGTCGTCCCTGCAGATTGCCGGGATAGGCGATCGTGACCGTGCCACGCTCGATCCAGTGTTCATGCACATGGCCCAACGCCCAGTACTGATAGCCCCTGGCGCGCAGCTCGGCGACCGAACAGGGCGCATAACGGGCATGCTCGGCATGACCTTCCAGGGCGGTGTGCAGCACGCCGATGTTCAGCCAGCCGGGCACCGGCGCCGGATACCCCGGCAGCAGATTCTCGGTGGTGGCCGCCACCCTGAAACTGCGGCCATGCAGCGCCACCCGCAACGCCTCGAGTCGGAAGGTCTCGGCCTTGCGCGCAGAGAAGACGTGGACGTTGTCGGGCAGCTCGAGCCCCCGGGTCATCTCGCTCTCGGCGTCATGGTTGCCATGCAGCAGAAAGACAGGGATGCCGGCCTGCCGCAGACGCCCCATCTGACGCACGAAAAAGAGCCCGGTGTTGAAGTCCTTCCAGTCGCCGTCATACACATCACCCGCGATCACCATGAAGTCGACCGCTTCCGCGAGGGCATGGTCGACGAGGTTGCGGAAGGCGTCGCGGGTGGTGGTGCGCAGCCGCTCCGCGGGCGCATCGGGATAGGCAGACAGGCCTCTCAGCGGACTGTCGAGATGAAGGTCGGCTGCATGGATGAATCGCATCGCCGGGGCACCTCAGCCCGGATGGCGAGTGAGGTGTTGCGCAAGCGCCGCCCAGGCCGGCAGTGAAGTGGGATCGAGGTTGGCATTCGCCGCCAGCGGGTGCGAGGCATAGCGCGCAACGACCATCTCGGCCCCGGGATTGATCACGATCGCCTGCCCGTGGATGCCGCGGGCCATGAACATGCCATCGGACTGTTGGCTGTTCCACCATTGATGGCGATAGCTCCAGCCGGGCAGCAGGGCATAGCCGGCAGGCGTGAATTTCGCCGGATTGCCACCACCGCGAATCGCGGCCACCGCCGCTGCGGGCACGATCTGTCGACCATTGAAGGCGCCCTCGCATCGCATCATTTCACCCATGCGCGCCAGGTCGCGCACGGTGGTGCACAGCCCGCCCGCAGCGAAGGGCATGCCATGGGCGTCGCAGATGATGTGGGCGTCGCGCTCGACGCCCAGTGTGCGCCAGAAGCGATCCGACAGCAGGGTCTCGATGCGCTCGCCGGTGGCGCGCTGGATCACCCAGGCAAGCACATCGGTGTTCACGCTGCGGTAGGTGAACGCGGCACCATGCACACCCGCAGCACGCACGGTCTGCAGGAACGCATACAGGCCCTCCGGCTGCGGGCTGTCGGCGGCACGCGGCGCCAGCCCACCGGCCCGCGCATAGGCGGCGATGCCGGAGTTCGGGTCGGTGTAGACCTCGCTGAAGTCGAGCGCGGTGGTCATGTCCATGACCTCGCCCAGGCTCGCCGCGCCAAAGCCGCAGGCCGCCAGTTCGGGTACCCAGTGCGCCACCGGTCGAACCTCATCGAGCACGCCCTCGGCGACCAGCATGGCGCCCAGGGTGCCGATGAAGGACTTGGTCACCGAGAAGGCGATATGTGGCTGGTGCTCGCTCAAGGCGCCGAAGTAGCGCTCCAGCATGATGCGGCCACGATGCAGCACCACGATGCCATCGGTG